>CAJOLM010000074.1 GCA_905235355.1 uncultured Elusimicrobiales bacterium | reverse complement strand
GTGGCGAGGTTTTTTATTTATTAAGATTCTAGCAATTCTTAGGGCAGTCTATATGCTGCCGTTCCTTCTTCTATTTGCCCTGTGACTGACATCTTTTTACAAAAATTAGTCTCTCCATAACAATATCTGGCCGATGGAGCGTATTGAGATTGACTATGTTGAAATGTGATAAAAAAACGAGCCAAATCAGACTCTCCTTGTCTGTTGTTATGTTTGCATACCACGTAAGACTTTGTAAGTTCTACTTCAAACCCTTGATCAGTATATCCATCAGGCAGTTGAACATCTAAATTTTCTATTTCCGTTGTATAATCACCATGTGCTAAATAATAAACTTCTGCTGCATCTGCAAGGCTCTTACACATAGTTTGTAAATGTGTATAACGTGCTTTTTTTACTGCAAACTGATATTGCGGCAAGGCAATAGCGGCGAGTATACCGATAATTAAAACAACTACTAACAACTCAATAAGCGTAAACGCTTTTTTCATAACATTTCTCCTTTCGTAATTTTACTACCGTACCCCCGTATTGTATCAAAAAAAAAAAACAAGTCAAGCCCTATTTTCATAAATTATTTTTTCTCTTTTTGCCTTCTTTTTTCGACAAAAAACCCTGCTCATAAGAGCAGGGTCTGGTAACAAAAAAATAACTTAACTGTTTTTTTCATCTTGCAGGCGCTTTTCAAACTCAGGCACCGGCATCGGATGCGAGAAGAAATACCCTTGCGCCATATCGCACCCTAAAGAGCTTAAAAATTCCGCCTGTTCTTTGGTCTCTACGCCTTCTGCCACCACGTGGCTGCCCAGGTCCTTGACCATGCTGACTAGGCCGGAAATAATTTGCCGTTGGCGCGGGTTGCCTTCCCCTTTGGCCAAAAATTCTTTGTCTAATTTCACGCAGTCAAAGTCTAAATTTTTCAGCACGTTTAGCGACGAGTAGCCCGCCCCGAAATCGTCCATCGCCACGGAGAAATCATTGGCGTGCAGCCCGTCAATGACAGTCTTGACGCGCTCTATATCGCCCAGTACAATGCTTTCGGTTAGTTCAATTTCCAGCAACTTATGCGGCACCCCTATTTCGTCAGCCATTTTCACTAATTTATCTAAAAAGCCTTTATCTTCCAAGTGCAAGCGCGAAAAATTTACTCCAATCGGCACAATAGGGCTCTGCGTATCTAGTAAATGTTTCATCAGGCGCAGCACTTCCTGATAAATAAACCAGTCCAGTTTTAAGATAAAGCCGTTTTTCTCAAATACCGGGATAAACCACGCCGGCGAAATAATACCTTGCGACGGGTGCAGCCAACGCACCAGCGCTTCTGCACTGAGCGTGCGGCCTGTTTTAAAATCACACTTGGGCTGCAGGTATAATTTAAATTCTTCGTCTGCCAGCGCCTGTTCCATACTGCTTTCAATGCGGCGCTCCGTCACAATCTTGCGTAAATATTCGCTGTTATAGAAGGCATAATTGGTGCCGGGTTGCTCTTTGGCAGAGGCCCATGCCAAATTGGCGCGGTCCATCATAATATAGAACGGGACATCATCTTCCACTTCATAAATACCGCACGTAATAGACAGCGGCAAATCTTCCCCTTGCGCCTGGCAATATCCGCCCGCGCGGTTTACCAGCTGGTCAATGCGTTGGCCCAGTTCCACCTGGTCCGGGCAGGCCAGCATGAGCAAAAATACATCAGCACCGCTGCGGCAAAATAATTCGCCCGTTTCCAAGCTATTTTGCAAAATGGTGGCCACCTGTTTGAGCACCAAGTCCCCTTGTTCAAAGCCATAAATATCGTTCACCGCTTTAAAACGGTTGATGTTCATTAGCACCAGCGCAACAGGTATATCCTTCTTTTTAAACGCTTCTGCCGCTTCCGGAAATTTCATACGAAACGCATTTAAATTGTCCGTTTTAGTCAGCGGGTCAATAAAACCGAGTTTATACACCTCTTTGGCGTTTTTGTATTGCATGCGCAAAATAAAGATAGCCACTAGCACAATGGCCAGCACCACAGACAGACACAGCACTAGTGATATCACCGCCATAGATTGTGCCTTGTTCGCCACCGAAGAGGTGGGCAACACCAGCATTACATACCAATTGTTATAGTCTAGCGGAAAGTACGTAGAAAAACGGTGCTGTCCCTTAAACGTGTAACTGTTAGCTCCGCTGCGGCCTTGTTTCATATCCTCTTTAATAGACTGGATAGAAAAATTTTTGTCAAAACGTGAATTTTCCGCCACCGTAAAGATATTTTCCGTAGTGGCATGCGGATAAGAAACCAATACATTACCTTGGCTGTCTAATATCATAGACACCCCGTTATCGCCCAAAGAACCGTTTGCTAAAGCTTCAGTGTAAATACTCATCGTCTGCAAGCCAAATACAATGCCTAGACGCTCTTTGTGAAAGTAAACTGGCGCAGCCATCACGATTACTTTTTCGTCGGTAAAGGGATTAGACTGCGGTTCAGAAAGATAGGCCCCCTTGTCATACGCAATAGCCACCGCTTTGGAAGATAAAAAATCATGCATAGAAAATCCATTGGAAAACAAGGCTTCTCCTTTTACATTTTGAAAGCCCATCCACTCCACATGGTTGCGCCTTTTCTGCTGCCCCAAATACGACGCTATCCAATCCGTATCGTCCAAATCTTCCGGATATTCCAATGACAACGCTATACTGCTGATGACTTGCAGTTGTGAAGCAAAGATATGATTGACAGTACTCGTGATTTCTTTTCCGTCTGCTTGCAGGGTCGCCGCGGCATCTTGTTCTAAGCGCTGGATAATTTGCTGCCAATACAGCACAGAACCAGCCGCTGCGATAAGGGCCATGCTTATTACCAAAAACAATGTCCGTTTAAAACCCCGCACATTATATTTCATATTTATTCCGTTTCTGTCTCCTCAGAAGGCAACGCAGACGCCGTATCCGAAGGTACAGCTGTCTTGGATGATGTTTCTGCTGCACTTACCGCAGTTTTTGCGGGGGCAGCGGCGGCTTCTTGTTCCGTGCGAAACGCGCCCAAGAGCTGCTGACTATATGCAAAAAATTCATACAAAGAGTGATCTTCTTTGCGCACGTCTGCTTCCAATAGTTTAGCAGCGCGCAATTTCCCTTCCGCCGTAACAGCAAATAAAGTAACCGTGCCCTCGACGGCTTCCGCAGGCATAGCAATCACTTCTTGCAGTTCATCTCCCGCCATAGAAGCTGCCCGCATCATACGAAGTGCTTTTTCGCGGATCGGCCCGCTGGCTGCGCCGCCCGTCATGCCACCTAGTCCGCTGGGGCTGTTATTTTCAAAATACAAGCTGGCATTTCCCAGCGAAGAGGCCACAATCAAAATCCGTTTTGTTTCCTCTTTCTCATCGGCGGCAGCCATTTCCACACCGGCTACGCAAATTTTTTCTTTCCCCAGTTGCGGCACTTCTTTTTTGTGCTGCAAGTTGTTTACATCCAGCCAAAACTCCCTCATGGTTTGATATGCTTTGTTCATAATACACTCCCCCTTTATATAGTGTAGCATGTCTGGGGGCTGTTGCGCACATAATAATTTTCTGCCCTGGCACGGAAAACAGAAAAATGCTACAGTAAAGGAAAGGAGTTCCTATGCCTAACAACAAACGTGTAATTATTCTGATGATGGATTCTTTTGGTATCGGCGGCGCAGAAGACGCCGAGAAATTTGGCGACCAAGGGGCTGATACCCTAGGTCATATCGCTGAAAAATGCGGCGGCATTAAGCTGCCCAATTTAACCGCTTTAGGTCTATTCCACGCCGCGTGTGCTTCCAGAGGCAGCGAGATACCCGCCGGTCCCCAGCCGTGGGCCAAGCTGTTGCTGCCGTCTAAATATGGGTATATGAAAGAGGTCAGCAAAGGCAAGGATACTTCTTCCGGTCACTGGGAAATGGCAGGCGTACCGGTCACTTTTGACTGGGGATATTTTAAGCCGGACTATCCGTCCTTCCCCCAAAAACTGGTGGAGGCGATTTGCCAAGAAGCTGGTCTGCCCGGCATTTTGGGCAATAAAGCTGCGTCCGGCACAGTGATTATTGAGGAACTGGGCGAAGAACATCTTAAGACGGGTAAACCCATTTGCTACACATCTGCTGACAGTGTATTTCAAATTGCCGTGCACGAAAAACATTTTGGGCTGGAGCATTTATATCAAGTGTGCGAAATTGCGTTTAAACATTTAAAGCCTTATAATATTGCGCGTGTGATTGCGCGGCCTTTTGAAGGAGAGAAAAAGGGCGAATTTAAGCGCACCAAAAACCGCCACGATTATTCTGTCACGCCGCCGCAGACCACACTGCTGGACGTGATGAAAAACGCGGGCGGGCAGGTGATTTCCGTCGGGAAGATTGCAGATATTTTTGCGCACCAGGGCATTACCCGCGCGGTCAAAGCGTCCGGGCTTGAGGAGTTGTGGAATGTGACGTTAGAGGAAATCAAAAACGCGCCGGACAACAGTATCATTTTTACAAACTTTGTAGATTTTGATATGACCTGGGGCCACCGCCGCGACGTGCAAGGCTATAAGGAAGGACTGGAGTATTTTGACTCCCGCCTGCCGGATTTGCTGCCGGTGCTAAAGGATGATGACATTGTCTTTATCACGGCTGATCACGGCTGCGACCCGACCTACAAAGGCACCGACCACACCCGTGAACACGTGCCCGTGCTTATGTTTGGCAAAAATGTCACGCCGGGCGACATTGGTGCGCGAGAAACATACGCGGACCTGGGGCAAACAGCTGCCGATTATTTAGGTTTGCCGCCGCTTAAAACAGGCAAGAGCTTTTTGAAATAATGCATTAAAATACCCCGGGGCAAAAAATCCCCGGGGCGCTAAATATTTAATGTGTATCGTCATGTGGCGTATAGCCATAGCTTTCCAAGAACGCACACATTTTTTTACCTAAACTGGTATGAAAGTCACAAGACATATGATTCTTCTTAAGCGTGTCGTCCCAATTCCATCCAAAGCCAAACGAATAGTCCTCTCCTTGCCCTCGCCAGACATAAATCTGCATATCAAAGTTATACACAAAATATTTTGTTTTGTAATCTATTGGACTCGTCCACTCTCCGCCTCTTAACTCCAAATAATCTTGTGCATTGTACAAACAATCATCATTCACGCCACATTCCAAGGCACGGATTTGCATGTGTTTATATGCATAATCCACCACGCTCAAGGCCTCTACTAAGCGTGCCTTTTCCACCGCAGCCGTATATTGCGGCAGCGCAATGGCAGACAGTATGCCGATAATGAGCACCACGACCAATAATTCAATAAGCGTAAATGCACGCTGCCACCCCCGAGGCTTGGTATCGGGGGTCTCATCCGCTTTTATTTTAAATAAGGATGAGATTCCCGATAAAGACACTCGGGAATGGTTCTTATTTTTACTTATATTTTTATTCTTCATATTTTCTCCTGTTATTTAATGTGTCGTGCTGAGAGGTTTCTGCTCAGTACCTCAACCGCTTTTTCAAGGCAGATATCCTGAGCAAAAACCCCTCAGGATGACATTTTTATTTGGCCCGACCCCCGTATTGTATCAAAAAAAAAAACAAGTCAAGCCCTATTTTTACGACGAACAAAAACAAGACAGACAAGAATTTATACTTCCCGGGCTAATGTGTAGGCTATTACTTTTTTGGCACCGGCGGCTTGGAGTGCTTGCGCGCAACCTTCTAACGTGGCCCCAGTAGTGGCTACATCATCAATGAGCAGCACCACTTTTCCCTTGATATTTTCCGGTCGTATACAAGTGAAAGCATCGCTCATATTTTGCAGGCGGCCTTCGCGCCCAAATTGCGTTTGGCAGATCCTATGCCCACGCCGGATCGGAACACCGAGACCAATGCATTGCATACAAAAAACAAACTGTGTAAAAACGAAACAGGAAATCAAACCCCCGGCGAAACAGGGGATACTTATCTGCGCTGGTATTATTAATTGTCAGTAAAAATACCCCCGCCATAAGCGGGGGTTTTTCACAGTAGGAATCAACCCCTTGCCTACTAGCCTAGAGTAAAATCCTTCTTAACGAACTACCACACGCAACTCCCCGCCGTTATAAAATAGATGTCATCCCCGATGGTCTGGTGGCCCGCAGGGTTCGTGGATCTCATCCGCTATCATTAATGTCATCCCCGTGGGTCGGTATCGGGAATGAGATTTATTTTTATATATCAAAACAACTCTAACTGCACGCGCCATCGCTCTAAGCTCTACAAAACCCCACGCCCAACGCGGGGTTTTCAAGCACAACAATTATCCCCGCTGGGCAATGCACCCAATGGGGATTGTTACTATATCTTCACACATTTACGCTTACAACACTGTTATAAAGTTTTGTATTTTTCTAATGCTTTTTCTTGACAGGCACAACTGAAATCTAAGTTACTGGCAACGTGATGCACCGAATAAAAAGACGGGTCAAAAAGTTGTTCGGTCCGCCCTAATAGATTAGATAACGTCGTGGAAATGCGCCCCAGCAGTTTGCCTATCCAAAACGGAACTGTAATAGAGCGAAACTTTTTACCGGGGAAATATTCTGCCACCACTTGGCGGTAAAATTCATCCATCGTGGTACGTTCGGGGTCAATAATGTTAATGGCCTGTCCATCAAAATCCGCACAGCAAGCCCCCACATACGCTACTTGGGCCACTTTCTCTACCGCGGCAACCGGCCAACGGTTTTGTCCTTTCCACTTGCCGAAGTGGACAATCACAGGAGATAATGACAAAAAGCCCACTATACGGTTGATAATGCTTTTATCTCCTTCCCCATACACTGCCGCCGGACGTAAAATTACATACCGATCTGTCGGCAAATTGGCACGCAGCCACTTTTCGCTTTCTATTTTGTATTTGGGGTAAGGGCTTAATAAGTTGGTTTCAAAAGGCAGCGTATCTTCATCTTCTCCGTGAAAATCCTTAATGCCGTACACATCAGAAGAAGAAAGATAAACAAATTTACGGGTCGGCAATGTGGCAAAAGTTTTAACACTTTCAAAGTTAAGAGCTTTGTAAATACGGTCTGCCCCCACGTCAGCCGCTAGTCCGGCCGCGTGCACGACTACTTCGGGCCGCCCGCCCATAGCCTTGGTCACTTGATCAATAATGTCTGGCGAGGTAACACTCCCTTTAATAATATGCACATTGGGAAGCTGCTTAAATTCTTCGGGCAATTGGCGGTGAATAAGCGCATACACCGTCCACTGGTGTTTGGCAAATTCGCGCACGATATGGTGTCCGATAAACCCACCTGCACCGGTAATTAAAACCGTATTAGATGATGACATGTTTCTTTCCTCTTGCAGCTCTCCTCGCCAAAGTTACGGCGTATTGGCTGCTCGCTACCATAGTGTATTATACAAAAATTACAGTGAACGCAACCGGGTTCTACGCCCCCGCAAATTTCAGCCCCGCCTCGTGCGGGTTTTTATGTGCTGTGAGTTGTTTCATCTAATTAATTTTTGGGCTTGCCGGAAAATTTTTAATCCGTATAATAATCTCTACACTCACAAGGGGGTATGAATTATGGGAATGAAAGCAAAAGAATTGGTAGAAAAAAACGGGCTGGACGTAAAAAAGCTCATTAATATGTTAAACAAAGCATATTGTGATGAGTGGCTGGCCTATTATCAATATTGGATTGGCGCACGGCTGGCGGTGGGCATCCCGCGCGAGCATTTGGAAACTGAAATGGAAGAGCATGCTAACGAAGAATTAGACCACGCCCGCAAATTAGCCAAGCGCATTATTGAGCTGGGCGGCACGCCGGAGATTGACCCGGCTAACTGGCAAAAGCTCAGCACCTGCGGTTATTTACCGCCCGATCATCCGACAGTAGATGAGCTGCTAGAGCAAAATATCCAGGGCGAGCGCTGCGCCATTAGCGTATATGAAAAAATATTAGACTATGTGCACGGTAAAGATATGATTACCGGCCACCTCGTGCGCCACATTTTAGAAGAAGAGTTGGAGCACGAGCAAGAACTGGAAGATATCCGCGAAGATATCGCTGCTTTCCGCCACAGTTGCGGGAAAAAATAAATATAAGCCATAAGTAGTATTTTCTCCTGCCCGCCCTGCCCTTTCCGGCAGGGCGGGTTTGCTTGACCACAAAAGCACCGTGTTTATACTATAATGAAGGAAAGCTGTTTATATAAGGAGGCAGTAACAAATGTGGTATGGTATTTCTTCCCTGCGCCCGTTTGAACAGTACGCCTTGTTTGGCGTGCTCTTTATTGCGGTGCTGGGGCTTTTGTATGCGTTGTTTTTGCGCAATCAAGTATTACGCGAAGATTGCGGCACTCCGGCCATGCTTAATGTGTGGACGGCTATTAAAGAAGGGGCAAATGCGTATTTGAAAAGACAGCTCAAAACCATTTTACCGCTGATCGGGCTGCTGACAATTTGTCTGTTTCTCTCCGTATATATTGTACCTGTCTCACATGATGCAGCCGAACGCTTTGCAACGCTCACCGCAGATAAAGTAAAACTGATTGCGGCTTTTGGGCGCGCGGGAGCCTTTATTTTAGGCGCGGTGTTTTCGCTGCTGGTAGGGCAATTCGGTATGCGTATTGCGGTAGATGCCAATGTACGCGTGGCGGCAGCCTCTAAACGCAGCTTTGGCGACGCATTGAAAATTGCTTACCGCGCCGGCACCGTAACAGGTATGCTGACCGACGGGCTGGGGCTGCTTGGCGGCACGATTATTTTTATCATTTTCGGCATTGCCGCACCGGATGCACTGTTAGGCTTTGGCTTTGGCGGCACGCTGCTGGCGCTGTTTATGCGCGTGGGCGGCGGCATTTATACCAAAGCAGCTGACGTAGGGGCTGACCTTGTGGGTAAAGTGGAAGCCGGCATCCCGGAAGATGACCCGCGCAACCCCGCTGTGGTGGCAGACCTCGTGGGTGACAATGTGGGCGATTGCGCCGGTATGGCAGCTGATATTTTTGAATCATACGAAGTGACTATCGTGTCCGGCTTAATCCTGGGCATTTCGCTCTGGCGCATTACCGGGCATCACGAATGGATTGTTTATCCGCTGCTCGTACGCGGGATTGGTGTGCTATGCTCTATCATTGGCACTTATGCGGTAAAAGATTCCAACCGCACCGCCGGAAATGCCATGAAAGCTATTTTCAAAGGCTACAGCATTTCTGCAGCCATTTCCGTGCTGATTTTCGGTGTGCTGGCATACTTTTATATGCACGCGGTACCGGGCGGCTGGTGGCGGCCTTTTGCGGTCACCACGATTGGTATTTTGCTGGCTATCTGCATTGACCGCCTGACCGAATATTTTACAGGTACTGAAAACAAACCCGTGCAAGACGTGAAAAAAGCCACGACTACCGGGTCCGCCACCACGATTTTATCCGGTCTGGCGGTAGGTATGGAATCAGCCGTGTGGACCACTGTTGTAATTGCGGCGGCGATTTTTGCCTCTGTATTTATCTTTGGCAGCATTGAAGGACTTACCGGCGCAGAACACTTTACCTTTGTGTTGTATGGCGTGGCTATGACCGGTATTGGTATGCTCACGCTCACTGGCAACAATGTGGCTATGGACTCCTTCGGCCCGATTGCCGATAATGCCAACGGCATTGGCGAAATGGCCTGGCACGGGGCCGACGATCAAGAAACCGCCAAAGCCCGTCAAATTATGGCTGATTTAGACGGCGTAGGCAATACCACCAAAGCCATTACCAAGGGTGTCGCGATTGGGTCAGCCGTCATTGCCGCGGTCTCGCTGTTTGCTTCCTACATGGTAGATGTGAGTAATGTGCAAGTGCTGCTCAATAATGCCTGGCAAGCAGCCGGAGAAAGCAAGGCCCTGGAACTATTAGCCAATGTGGGCATTGTGGTGTCTAATCCGACCGTATTTGTGGGGATGCTCATTGGAGCTGCGCTGCCGTGGTTGTTCTCGTCCTTTGCCATTAACGCGGTAAACCGTGCGGCGGGTCTGATTGTGCTGGAAGTGCGCCGCCAATTCGGATTAGGCGTACTGGAAGGAAAAGCCAAACCCGATTATACGCGCGCGGTAGGCATTTCCACCATTGCCGCCCAAAAGGAACTTATTGTACTGGCCACGCTGGGTATTGTGTCCCCCATTTTGGTGGGACTTGCCATGGGCGTGGAAGCCTTGGGCGGATTTTTGGCAGGGATTATCGTGTCCGGTCAGTTGCTAGCCGTGTTTATGTCTAATGCGGGCGGCGCGTGGGACAATGCAAAAAAAGTAGTAGAAGATGAACCGCGCGATTTGGCTGCCAACACTGGCAAAGGCTCCGAGCGCCACAAAGCCAGCGTGGTGGGCGATACGGTAGGCGACCCCTTAAAAGATACCGCCGGTCCGGCGGTAAATCCGCTGATTAAGGTAGTTAATATGGTGGCGGTAATCGTCGCGCCAATTATCGTCAATTATCACAATGACTATACGCCGCTTGGCAAAATCGGCTGGGTGTGTGTGATTGTGATGTTAGGTATTTTGTGCTGGGCAATTCTCAAAAGCAAGGCCCCGGCACAGGACTTTACCAAAGGAAAATAAAACCTGCTATATGTAAAATAAACATCCCCCGGCATAGCCGGGGGTTTTTCACAGTACGGGCATAGCCCTCTCTCTACTAGCGACTACTTGAAGTAGTTCCCACGTCTCTCTCACTCGCGTTT
>CAJOLM010000073.1 GCA_905235355.1 uncultured Elusimicrobiales bacterium | reverse complement strand
AAAAATAAACTGGATGATATTAAATGCAAGGTGTTCAACTACAAAGGCCGTCGGTGTCTCGCAATGACCGTCTTTGAAATGGGATTTGATGGAAAGAAATACCCCCAAGATTCCATATGCATAGCCCTAGAGACGTGGCAAAAATATCTTCCCGATTTGGCTAAAGTTGTACAAGATGCTCATTAACTAAACAACGCAGACCTACACACAATTTGAAAATCTTGTGTGTAGGTTTGCCACTTTGTATGACCACACATCGCCTTAAAGCCCAAAAAGTTAATGATTTTATATAGTTTTTCCAGTTTATTACTAAAAACTATGGAATTTTTACAAAAGTTTTAATTATAGTTAAAACTTTTTATATTTTTTACAAATATTTTAAGTATCATTTAATCTTTTTGACATTTTGAATTTATTTTGATAGTATAATTGGAGCGGAGGGCCTATGCTGATACAAAGAACACAATATCTAAACAAACTTATACTTTTCAAAGATAAGCAACTCATCAAGGTGGTTAGCGGAGTTAGAAGGTCGGGAAAATCTACCCTGTTTACGCTCTACCAGGATTATTTGCTTAAAAACGGCGTAAGCAAAAAACAAATTCTCACGCTTAACTTTGAAGATATGCTACACACGGAATTGCAAGATAGTAACAAATTGCATCAGTACATTCTTGATAAAGTAGTTCCTAATAAGAAAAACTATATTTTCTTAGACGAAATTCAAAATGTACCCAATTTTCAACGTGTGGTAGATAGTCTATACATCCGCGAAAACTTAGACATTTATATTACAGGTTCCAACGCTCATTTATTGTCTGGTGATTTGGCTACTCTTTTATCGGGCCGCTATGTAGAAATCCAAATCTTACCGCTCTCGTTTTCAGAATATGTTTCCGCTCAGGCAGATAAAACTAATTTACCGCTACTGTATCGGTCTTATGTACAAAACGGCGCATTTCCTTATACCTTGCAAATGCCTACTGAAGAAGCCGTTAGCACGTACTTAAAAGGGATTTTAGACTCTATTATCATTAAAGACGTTATGGCTAGGTACAAAATAGGCAATACCGACGAACTATACCGTATTATAAAATTCTTGTTTGATAATGTCGGCAGTTTGGTATCTCTGAAAAAGATTAGTGATACCCTTACATCTGCGGGGTATAAAATTTCCCATCAAACGGTTCAAAAATACATAACAGCCTTGGTGGAAAGTTTTGTGTTATATTCTGCTTCACGCTATGACATCAAAGGCAAACAATATCTTCAAACAGGAGAAAAATACTACATTGTAGATACGGGACTACGCCAAGCCCTCTTAAATAACAAAGGGAAAGATACTGGGCATATCTTGGAAAATATCGTATATCTGGAACTTATTCGGCGTGGCTATAAGGTCTTTATTGGCAAAACAGGCACACAAGAGGTCGATTTTGTGGCCCTCAATGAACAGGGAACGGAGTATTATCAAGTATCCCAAAGCGTACTTGCCGAAGAAACCTTAAAGCGGGAACTGGAACCCTTAAAAAAGATTAAGGACCATTACCCCAAATATCTGCTGACTATGGATTATTTGCCTGCTACGGACTTTGAGGGTATCCAACAAATAAACGTACTGGACTGGCTACTGGGAAAGTAAATTTTGATAAAAAAATGTCACTATTTTGTCACTGTGGCTCATAGTTTGGTACAATAAGATATAAATTATCGTCGTATGGAAGGGTGGCCGAGTGGTTTAAGGCGTCAGTCTTGAAAACTGATATACGGGCAACCGTATCGAGGGTTCAAATCCCTCCCCTTCCGTTTTTTCTGCATATTTTACTTTGCTGCTACATATAAGCAAGTTATTTTGCCAGTTTCCACGTCTGTTGTTTAATGAAGTCAGACACCCGGAAAGATTCGCGGATTTTCTGCAGCGATTTTTGATAAGTAGCCCCGTCCAACCGGCAAGTGGGCGAGCGTAAAAAAGCCATACATTTGTGCGGATATTTGCCCATTGCAGTCGCCACCGCCCACGCCACACCCATTTGAGAGTAATAGGCCCCGGTGTCTAGCGTGTTTAACACATCTAGCACCCGGTCTATATACTCGTCTGTTAAAAAGTGTGACAGCAGCATCACCGCCACCACACGGCTCTCAAATTCTTTTTTAGAGCGGCGGTATTTCATTAGAAATTTCCACACCACGTCTAGGTAGCGGCGCGCTATTTTGAAATTTTGGCACAGCGCATCATTGACCGCCCAGCCGTCCACTTGCGGGATAAATTCTTCAAACGATTTCAACAGCACGCCAATATCGTCTTTGGCATATCCCAACACAAAAGCGTGCAGCATTTTCAGTTCAAAACTATTATTCGGATTTTGCTTAATAAATCCCCGATAATCCGCGCGTGCAATTTCCCGCGCCAGCTTGCGTAAGGCCGGAACAGACACGCCAAAAGCCGTCTGCGGCAACGTCTGAATTTGTCTATTAATGTCCTCAATAGTCATCATAAGGTTATAAAAAAACCCGCTTACAAACGACATAAGCGGGATCAAAAAAATCAAAAATTTACGGAATAGTGTATTGTTTCATACCTTCAATTTCGCTATCCACTTCGTCCCCGCCTAACGATATACAAAACGCTTTCCCTCTTTCATCTCCGCTATTTGCCAAGCAATAACGTTGTGCCTTTTCATAAAAAACTAAATATCCCACTTCGGGTGATTTGGTAGTATAACAGGCCACGAAAAGGGAGTCCGCCTCCGGGTAGTACTCACAGACGGCTTCTTTTTGCGTAAGCACGGTCCCGTCTTCGGAAATTTCCCCTTGCAAACCAATATCTAATTCAGAAAAATCGGACGGCCACTTGGTACTACCCAGACGGTAGCGTACCGCGGCCTGCTGCAAAGTAGAAGCCGTAATTTCCAGCTGGGTGTAGCGGCTATGCGTGACGGCATTTTGATAATACGGCAACGCAATCGCAGCCAAAATTCCTACGATCAAGATGACCACCAACAGTTCAATCAGCGTAAAACCGTATTGATATTTTTTCATAAAACGAAACCTACATTTAAGAGGCTACTATTTAAAGTATAAAAAAATATTTTCATTTCGTCCAGCTAATTTTTATTTTTTTAGTGTTAACAAGCGCAACGTGATCCAGGCCGGCCCGTCCTCATAATGTAAGCCATAGGGCAATAAGCCCTCACCGTACGGTTGATACTCACCATATTCTACACGTGCGGAACTAAAGGTTTTTTTGCGGATGGCTACCGTCGGAAAAAGCTGCCGTGCGGGATATTCATAAATGACCTTGCCCGGCGTTTTGTATGTAACCCGACGCACCCCGCCTTCCTTCACCTGGCACTTGGTTAATTGGGCGGGCGGCTCCAATAGCAGGGTTAAAAAACGCGTCAGTCTTTTACGTACAGCTGACCGATCAGCTACTGGAGATAAAAACGGATATTCCACCCCTTGTGCCGTGATAACCGCCTGAAATAATTGGTATCCGTCCACGGCAAAAGCAACCGCTTGATACGTATCTATATCGCTGCGTTTAATTTGCAAAATTCCGTTTAGTCCATAGTTATACGCCCCGGCGGAAAAAGCAAATCCGGCCAGTTCTTCTCCCTGGTCAAAATAAGACGGACGCGCAAATGCATCGGTGCATGCTTTTTGAATAGGGGCCGAGGCACAGCCTGTTAGCAATACCCCGCACCACACCAGCCATAAAATTTTTTTCATACAGACTCCCTAGGCGAAGTTACTTCTAATATTATATGATAAAAGAGATGACGATACCCTGTCTTTATTTTAGCACAATTGCAATAGCTTGTTTGGTAACGGTTCTGTCGCTGCCGCTCTGTCGCGCCTTGCTGGGGAAATATTTTTTGGACACACCGGGCGGGCTAAAGCATCACGCGGCGGCTGTCCCGGTGCTGGGCGGTTGCGCGATATTTATAGGCCTGACAGCCAGCTTAATTTTTATCCGCCTGACCACTAATTTCCCCACCGGCACGCTACATAGTTTACGCGGGATTTTGTGCGGGGCGGCTATCATTTTTGCGCTGGGTATTTTAGATGATTTAAAAAAACCGCAAGGTCTGCACTTTTCCGTTAAATTAGCCGTACAATGTTTAACGGTTTTGTGTCTGATACGCTATGGGGTGCATATCACGCTGTTTGATGCGCCGCTACTTTCTTACGCGCTGACATTTTTGTGGGTACTGGGGCTGACTAATGCCTTTAATCTGCTGGATATTGCCGACGGACTATGTGTATCCCAAGCATTAGTAGCGGCACTAGGGTTGTGGCTGATTGCGCTGCCTTCGGAACAGCTCTACATTAATTTTTGCGCGTGTGCGCTTGTGGGCGCGTGTATTGGTTTTTGGCCGTATAATCACACCAAGAAAATGAAAACTTTTCTAGGCGATAGCGGCAGCACGCTGCTGGGCTTTTTGCTTGCGGCCCTGACGATGGGAACGGGGTACAGCGAACACTCTCATATTGGATTTTTGGCCCCGTTACTGATTTTAGCCGTGCCGCTTTTTGATACGGGGTTTGTCAGTATTATGCGTCTATTGCAACGGAAAAATCCGCTGCGCGGCAGCCCCGACCATGCGGCCTTACGTCTAAAAAACAATGCTTGGTCCTTGCGCAAAATTTTAGTGCTGTTTATATCGGCTGCCCTATTTTTTAATATACTGGCTTTTGCCGTGACGTGCCTAGACGAAGCCTATGCCATTTTAATTTACTTACTAGCAGCGGGGCTGCTAACCGCAGCTGCGGTGTGGCTAGCCCGGTTACATGCGCCGCAGCCGTAGCAAACGCGTGCGGAAATGTTATAATAAAGACCTATGAAGATACTTGTGTTTGGCGGAAGTTTTGATCCGGTTCATAAAGGCCATGTGGCCATGCTTAAAAAAGCGTTGCAAACGCTTAAGCCCGACGTAGCACATATCGTGCCTGCGTACCAATCCCCTTTTAAAGCAAAATCCCCCACGCCGTTTAAGCTGCGCATGCAAATGGCTAAAGCGGCCTTTGCCCCGCTGGGAAAAAATTTAATCTTTGACGATTATGAGCTTAAACGCGGCGGCAAAACCTATTCTTATCAATTAGTAGAATATTTGCGCAAACGCTATGCCAATCCGGACATTTATTTGCTGGTAGGTACGGATTGCCTAAATGATTTGCTCGCCTGGAAAAACCCGGACTATATTTTTAAACACGCCACCGTGGTCGCGGGCCGGCGCAAGGGGTTTCCGGAGCATCAGGCTGATTTCAAACACATTTTTTTGCCGGGGCAATTTCCCAAAATGTCATCCACGCGCGTGCGGGCGCACATTTTATCCAGCGGCACTATCCCGACGGACAAAGTGCCTGATACCGTGGGTAAGCTCATTTTGCGGCACGATTTATATGGCCTGGAGCAGCACCGTTGGCTAAAGAAAAACCTCAAACCCAACCGCTATTTGCACTCGGTCAAAGTAGCCGAATTGTGCGCGGTGCTAAGCGATATTTACGAAGTGCCCATTGAACAAGCGGTGCAAGCCGGCATTTTCCATGATGCAGGCAAAGGTTTTTCTTCCGAGCAATTAATTGCTTACTGCAAAACGCATAAATTAAAAGTGCCTTATTTTGAAGATATTTGCCGCTGCGAGCCGGCGCTGCTCCACTCGTATGTATCGGCGGTGCTTGCGCGCAAACTGTTTGGCATTAAAGACAAAGATGTACTTAATGCTATTTCTGAGCATACCTTGGGCAGTTTAACCATGACGCAACTGAGCAAAATTTTATTTGTAGCGGACATTTCCTCAAAAGACCGCAAATACAAAGATGCCTTCCTCATCCGCACGCTGGCTATGCAGGATTTGGACCAGGCACTTTTGTATGCGGCCAATCGCAAATTATGGTTTACCATTGACAGCCAAAAATGGTTATGCCCGGCTGGGATTGAACTATGGAATCATCTGGTAGAGCGC
>CAJOLM010000072.1 GCA_905235355.1 uncultured Elusimicrobiales bacterium | reverse complement strand
AGACGATATATCGAGATGCAAGGAAAAGAAGATATAGGCCGAACAATGAAATTGTTCGAATAGAAAGAAGCCCCGAGCGGAAGCTCGGGGAGTTTCACGATAATTAGGAATTTGATTTATGAATAATACGCGCGCAGACGTACGCAACGTGGCTATTATCGCCCACGTGGACCACGGCAAAACTACCGTCGTGGATGCTTTGCTTAAACTGGCCGGACAATTTACGGTAAAGGAAGACCAAGCCCAGGAAACGGTGCTAGACTCTAATCCGCTGGAGCGTGAGCGCGGGATCACCATTTTAGCGAAATGTACGTCGGTTAAATACAAAAATCACACCATTAATATTGTAGACACTCCGGGACATGCGGACTTCGGCAGCGAGGTAGAACGCGTGCTGCGCATGGTGGACGGCGCGATTTTGATGGTGGATGCAGTGGAAGGCCCCATGCCGCAAACGCGCTTTGTATTGCGCAAAGCGTTGGCACTCGGGTTGCGTCCGATTGTAGTTATCAATAAAATGGACCGCGACCATATCCGCCCCAGTGAAGTGGTGGACGAAGTATTTAATTTGTTTATGGAATTGGGTGCTACCGACGAGCAGCTAGATTTCCCCATTTTGTATGCGTCCGGCCGTGAAGGGTGGGCCAGTGTAAAAATGGAAGAAAAAGGCAAGGACATTGCCCCGTTGCTAGATACGATTATTTCCCATGTACCGGCCTCGGTAGCCATGCCGGACGACCCGCTGCAAATGCAGGTTACCATGTTAGATTACAACAATTTTTTGGGCCATGTGGGTATTGGCCGCATTTTAGCCGGAAAAATTACGCGCGGACAAAACGTGGTGCTGCTGCATCAAAACGGCACGCAAAGCCCGTCTAAAGCGGTCAAAATTGAAATGTACGAGGGCCTAGGCAAGAAGGAAGTAGAAATGGCGCAGGCGGGGGACATTGTGTCCATCGCCGGGCTGGAAGGCGTGGACGTGGGCGACACCATTTGTCAGCCGGAATATCCCATGCCGCTTCCGCCGCTGGCCATTGATGAGCCGACCATGTCTATGGACTTTATGGTAAACGACAGCCCGTTCTCCGGCAAAGAAGGCAAATTTGTCACCAGCCGCCACCTGAAGAATCGTTTGGAAAAAGAAGCGCAAACCAATGTGGGGCTGAAAGTGGAGCAGTTGGAAGGCGAAGGAAAATTTAAAGTATATGGCCGCGGTGAGCTGCACCTGACAGTACTGATTGAAAATATGCGCCGCGAAGGTTTTGAGCTGGCAGTATCTTCGCCCGAAGTGATTTACAAAGAAGAAAATGGGCAGATTTTAGAGCCAATGGAATATTTGGTGCTGGACATTAAAAGCGAGCATCAGGGCGCGGTTTTTACGCTGGTAGGCCAGCGGGCGGCGCGGCTTGAAAATATGGTAGCCGAAGGGCAGGACCGCTTGCGCCTGGAGTATTTAATCCCGTCGCGCGCGCTGATCGGTTTTAAAAATGAATTTTTAACCGGCACCCGCGGTACCGGCATCATGCATCACAGTTTCCACGGCTATTTCCCGAAAGTGAACCTGGCGCCTATCCGCCACAACGGGGTGCTGGTGGCTAAAGAGGACGGCGTAACAACAGCCTATGCGTTGTTTGCACTGGAAAACGGCGGGGAATTATTTTTAGGCCCCGGCGAAAAAGTGTATATGGGGCAAATCGTGGGAGAGAACTCGCGCGATAATGATTTGGTGGTGAACCCTTGCAAGGCTAAACACTTAAGCAATATGCGCAGCTCTTCTAGTGATGAGTCGTACACGCTCACGCCGCCGCGCCTGATGAGTTTGGAACAGGCGGTAGAATATATTGCGCCCGACGAGCTGGTGGAAATCACGCCGACGTCTCTGCGCCTGCGCAAGAAAATTTTAGTCCACCACCTGCGCAAACGTGCTGCTATTGCAGAAGAAAAAATGCTAGAAGGCGAGCTGGAAGATTAGTCTTTTGGTTGATTGAAAAAACTCCCCGAGTGTACGCTCGGGGAGTTTCGTTATTATAACGGGGCACTTATTTAATTTTGTAGAACTTGGCGATAATGTCCCACGCCTCTTCGGCGGTATCCACCAACTGAAATACCTTGGTATCGTTGGGGGAAATGACGCCGTAATCATTTAATGCCTTGAGATTAAAAATCTCGTTCCAGAATTTACGGCCCACCAAAATAATGGGGATACGCTCTTTTTTGCCGGTCTGCACCAGCGTCAACAGTTCAAACATTTCATCAAACGTACCAAATCCGCCGGGTAATACGACGACCGCCTTGGAGCGCATTACCAGGTGCATTTTACGCACGGAGAAATAGTGAAACAGGAAAGCCATATTTTTGGTAATGTACGGATTGGGTTCTTGCTCGTGCGGCAAAGTAATGTTCATACCAATACTGATGCCGCCTTTTTCAAACGCGCCGCGGTTGGCCGCTTCCATGAGTCCTGGCCCGCCGCCTGTCATGACGGAAAAGCGGTTTTTACTTTTGGTTACAATCAGCTGCCCGAGCTTGCGCCCGATTTCATAATATTTAGATAAAGAGAGCAGCCCGGTGGCTGTGGTGACTTCTTGCTGTAATTTTTTATTTTTCGGATTTTTGGCCAGTGCTTTTTTGGCTTGGGCTAGACGGGCTTTGGCCTCTTTTTCCGGGCGGACGCGCGCACTGCCGAAGCACACAATCGTTTCGGCAATATCGTTGGCAATTAAATACAAATCCGGCTTTAATGCCTCTAATTGCAAGCGCACCGAACGAAGCGCGGGCTGCCGAAGCAGGTTTACGTCTTCATAGGCACGCAAGTAAGACTGAAAGTTGCCTAATTGTTGTTTCAAGGTTTTTTGTACTTTTGTGGTCATAGTTTGCTCCAAGTAGAGATTTTTTCAGCCATTTTTTCCGGCGTAAGGCCCAGTCGCTCTTGCAGCAGGCTCACTTTGCCGTGTTCTACAAATTCGTCGGGCAGCCCCAGGCGCAGCAGCGTAAAGGGCTTATCCTGTGCGGTTAAATATTCCGCCACCGCCGAGCCAAAACCGCCGCACAGCGCATTATCTTCCACCGTCACCACGCGGGGGGAAGCCTTTAGTGCTTGGTCCAAAATAGCGGTGTCTAACGGTTTGACAAAGCGTGCATTGATGACGCCTATATCTAGCCCTTTTTTATGCAATAAATCGGCGGCTTGCAAAGCCGGGTGAACCATGTTACCGATAGCTACTATTGTGCCGTCCTTGCCTTTTTTCAGCCAGGCACCTTTGCCGATAGGAAGGACTTTTAATTCTTTGTCTATGGGCACATTAAAACCTGCTCCGCGCGGATAGCGCAGGACAAAAGGTTTGCCGCTGTCTACCCCGGTCTTAAGTAAATGGCCCAGCTCGTTTTCGTCAGCAGGCGCGGAAATAATTAAATTGGGTGTGCTGCGCAAAAAGCTGATATCAAACGCACCATGATGCGTGGGACCATCTTCGCCCACCAGCCCGGCGCGGTCCAATGCAAATACGACGGGCAAATTTTGTAGCGCAATGTCATGCACCGCTTGGTCATAGCAGCGTTGCATAAAAGAAGAATAAACCGCTACGACGGGCTTTAACCCTTCCGCTGCTAGTCCTGCCGCAAATGTGGCGGCGTGTTCTTCAGCAATGCCTACGTCAAAAAAGCGTTGCGGAAATTGCTCCCTAAATGGGGCGAGCCCTGTTCCTTCCGGCATAGCGGCGGTAATAGCATTAATTTTTTTATCCTCGGCTGCCAGTTTGAGTATAGCATCAGAAAAAGCCTTGGTGAAGGTAACGGTATTGTTTTTGCTAATGGTGTCGCCCGTGTCGGCATCAAACATACCAATGCCGTGAAATTTAGTCGGTTTTTCTTCGGCGGGAGGATAGCCCTTGCCCTTTTTGGTCACAATGTGCAGCAGTACCGGGCCTTTGACTTCTTTGACGCTTTGTAGCACGTCAATCATGGCGTTAATATCATTTCCGTTGACGGGGCCGAAATAGCGGAAGCCCATTTCTTCAAAAATCGTACCCGGAAATAAAATGGAGCGCGCGCGCTTGGCAAGCTTAGCGGCATTATTGCCCAGCTCATCAAAGCGTTTTAAGAAATTGGACGCTTTTTCCTCAGCCAGCTGCACATATTTTTTAGTCAGTAGTTTGGTTAAAAATTGCCCCAGCTGCCCTACGCGCTGCGAAATAAACATCTGGTTATCGTTTAAAATGACCAGTAAATCAGTGGCGAGCAGTCCGGCATTTTGCATGGCTTCATAGGCCATACCACCGGTTAATGCGCCGTCGGCCACGAGTGCGATTACTTTGGCATCGGATTTCTTTTGGTCGCGCGCAATCGCCATACCCAGTGCGGCAGAAAGGGCGGTGCTGGCGTGCCCGACGCCAAAGGTATCATATTTGCTTTCGCTGCGTTTAGGGAAACCGCTTAAGCCACCTTTGGTGCGGATAGTGTGAAATTTGCTCTGCCGGCCCGTGAGCAATTTATGCGCATAGGCCTGGTGCCCCGTGTCAAAAACGATTTTATCTTTGGGCGTGTCAAACACATAATGCAGCGCCGTAATGGTTTCCACCGCGCCTAAACTGGAGCCCAAATGTCCGCCATTTTTGCTGGTGGTGTGTATGATTTCCTGGCGGATTTCCTCGCACAGTTGCGGCAAAAGTTCGCGTTTGATATTGCGCAAATCAGCGGGTGTTTTGACGGTGGATAATACTTTCATAACGGCTCCTAATAGGTACGGGTTTTGAAAAATTCTGCCATGCCGTACAGCGGGGCTAAATTTTTGCGTTTGACATTTTTCAGGCTGTCTAATGCTTTTTGCGCTTTGGCAATCAGCAGCTGCGCGTGTTTGCGGCTGCCTTCTAAACCAAACAGGCTGACAAAGGTCAGCTTGCCGTTTTGCGCGTCGCTATTAGATTTGCCCAGCTGTTTAGTGGTGGCGGTAACGTCTAAAATATCATCTACAATTTGGAACACCAGACCAATGCAGTCGGCGTATTTTTGAATATGTTTCAGGTCGGCCCCTTTGGCTCCGGCCAGCAGTGCCCCGGTTTCCACGCTGGCGCGGATGAGCGCGCCTGTTTTATTTTCGTGAATATAGCGCAGCACGGCTTCCGGCGTAGTTTCCTTGGCTGTTGGCGGCAGTAGGAAATAGCGCAAGCTTTTATCGGCTAATTTTTTAGAGGATTTTTTCAGTTTTTCTGCGCGGATGCTTTGGGCTTCTTGTGTGCTCATGCCTTCGGCATACACGTCAGAGGTCTGGCCGCCGACCATGCCGGAGGCTCCGGCGCGGTGGGCAAAATTCTGCAGGGCTGCCAGGGTATTAGCGGCGCCAATAGTTTTGATTTTGCCGTTTTGGGCAAACACTTCAAATACATAGGTCAGTAGTGCATCTCCGGCGAGCAGAGCCAAATCTTCGCCAAATACTTTGTGATTAGTGGGCTTGCCGCGGCGCAAATCGTCATTATCCATGCAGGGCAAATCGTCGTGAATTAAAGAATAAGTATGCAGCATTTCAAGCGCGCAAGCGGCGGGCATCACGTCGGCTGCTTTTTTGCCAAAGGCTTCAGCCGTGGCAATAACCAGCACCGGGCGCACGCGTTTGCCGCCGGCTTGCAAAGAATATTCCATCGCGTCAGTTAAAATCTTGGGCGCGTTCGGGATTTTGCCCGTCCACTTGGACAGATTTTTTTCTACCAATTTGGCATTAGTTTTGAGATAAGTTTCAAATTCCTTCATATCGTTCCCCTAAATGGTATATAGTTTCATTATAGCTTATTACGAGGGGTGCGCACAGGCCCGATTGCGCTTTTTGTTGGGGGGATAAATGTGTGAAAAAGAGGACCAAAATGGGGCTTGACTTGTTTTTTTTTTTTGATACAATACGGAGGTGCGGTATGACTTTTTAATGCCGTCATTGCGGGCGTGGACCCGCAATCTAGGCCGTTTATAAGGGCAAGACTTCTTGATTAAACAGACTGGATCCCGGATACCCTGCGGGCCGCCCAGCCGGGATGAC
>CAJOLM010000071.1 GCA_905235355.1 uncultured Elusimicrobiales bacterium | reverse complement strand
TACCACATTTACAACATACTTTTTTATCATACCTGTCTCCAAAAATAATATTAAATCATTTCTAGGACCGTATTACCAACAAAAAGTTCTATTAGGCCATGAATTTTGATGATTTAGATGTTTCTCTGCCGTCATATAGTAGCGAAATAACAGGTTATACAAGTGCCGGACACCCCTTTACTCAACGTTCTTTTAACTGGGGTACTTGTACGTTAAGTGGAGATTCTGCATCTGTTGGTTGTATACTGAAAGATACTTCGTTGAGTTTTGCTATAGAAAATGATTTATCAATGTGTATCGTCTATTCCACCGATGTAAGTTCTTTAGAGAATAAACTATGTAAGAATGAAACAGGACGCAACGGCCCTACTTATACAGCGGCTACATATCTGCAATGGCAATATTAATATGTCGGAGAAAAGAGCAGTCAAACAAAAACTACCACACAAACAGTGTGGTAGTTTTTAAGCAATATATTTTATTTATCTTTTCCGCAGCATTTTTTGTATTTTTTGCCGCTGCCGCACGGACACGGGTCATTGCGGCCAATGCGCGGGCCGTCATGCACCACGGTTTCCACCTTGGGCATATTGCCGGCTTGCTCGGCCTTAAGCTCTGCCTCGTGCTGCTTCATCCATTTTTTCATTTGACGGATACTCTTAAAATCCACGCCGTCTTTTTCCATGCGTTTGGCAATATCAATAAAGCGCTGTTTGACTCGCGGGTCTTTCAACTTATTTTTAATCATGCCCGGCAAAGAGTCCAGTTCTCGCTCAATGCGCTCTTCAATAGATTCTTTTTTAGCAGGTGCTTTTTCCTCTTTGGGGGCGGATTTATTTTCCTGCGCTGCTGGGGCAGTTTTTTTCTTAAACGGATTCCACATACTTGTTAAACTCCTTCAAATTAGTGAAGTAAATTCTCCACAAAATCTTTAATAATTTCGGCCTTTTCAAAATAATGTTCTTTGCCGGGGACGACAATCCGGTTGGGATGTTTTTCCCAAATTTTTAAAATTTTACGGTCTACTTCAAACGCTTGCTCCAGCGTTTCGGTGCGCACATTGGTAGAGGCGTAAAAATCTTTTTGCGGCGGGGGGGACAGGTGCAGCACCGCGTCATAGCGTGCCAGCTCTGCCTCCAGCGTGGTGCCCATGGCTTTAAAGAAATCTTCGGGGCCTTTGGGCCAATACACCGCACCGTCCAAAGAGCCGCGGTCACACACGATTAATTGCGCGTCACTGGTCACATCTGCCAGATGCTCTAGTTGATGCACGGCGTAAAAAATAATATGTTGGGCTGCTTCGACGTGGGCGGCACTGCCGTCTTTACGCGGAAAACCACCGCTGTAAATCAGCGTGGCTGCTTCTTGCACGAGCTCTATTTTATTACCAAACATTTCTTTTAAAATGGACAGCGCCGTTGTTTTGCCGCCACACGGCCCACCGGTCAGAACGATTTTCTTTTTAGTCATTATTTTTTCTCCTGGGGGATTAATGTTTCAATAAAATTCTTGATGATGCCCGCCTTCTGGAAAAAATGCTCCATAGAGGGCAGGACCATACGATTGGGGTGCCGCTCCCAAATTTTTAAAATTTTACGGTCAATGGCGGCCGCTTGCTCCAAGCTTTCCGTACGCACGTGCGTAGATTGGTAGAACTCTGCCGTCAACGGGGGCGACAAATGGATGACCGCATCGTAGCGTGCCAGCTGCGCGTCTAACGTGGTGCCCATGTCTGCAAAAAAAGCATCAATTCCGTCGGGCCAATACACGGCGGCGTCTACCGTACCGCGGTCACAAATAATCAGGTCCGCCGGCGAGGTTTTTAGTGCCAGTTCTTCCAGCTGCTGCGTGGTGTAAAAAATAATGCGCTGGGCTGCTTCCACGTGGGGGCGGCTGCCGTCTTTACGCGGGAAACCACCGCTAAAAATCAGCGTGGCTGCTTCCGGCACGATTTCTACTTTGCCGCCGAAAGTTTCTTTTAAGATGGATAAAGCGGTTGTTTTGCCGCCGTTGGGACCACCTGTTAAGGCAATACGTTTTTTCATGCGTTTTCTCCGGCCGGTGCCGCTGGCTGCATGGCTGGCAAATTCGCCGCGGCCCGGGCTTGGTTTAAAGCATCTAAATACAGCTGTTTCATTTCTTCAAAATCGGCCCGCTCCTGCGGGGAGACCGAGCGCAAAGCTGCGCTGCGGTT
This sequence comes from uncultured Elusimicrobiales bacterium, assembly GCA_905235355.1. Lineage (GTDB taxonomy): Bacteria > Elusimicrobiota > Elusimicrobia > Elusimicrobiales > Elusimicrobiaceae > Avelusimicrobium. The sequence continues at coordinate 3,829 of CAJOLM010000071.1, read as the reverse complement.
CTTCAGCTTTAAAAAGTCTACAAATTTATTACGCTCTTTGATACGAAAATCTAAATGCGGCCCGGTGGCTAATCCGGTGGCTCCGACGTAGGCAATGGTGTCTCCTTGTTTTACTTTGGCACCTTTTTTAGTTTTGCTGGCAAAGCGGCTGATGTGTCCGTACGAGGTAACGTAATTGTTGGCGTGGCGGATTTCTACATAATTGCCAAAGCCGCTTTTTTGCCCGACAAAAGTGATTACCCCGTCGGCCACTGTTTGAATAGGGGTGCCTGTCGGCGCGGCATAATCAATGCCGTAATGCGGGCGGCGGATGCGCAAAATGGGGTGCAGACGGTTGGGGTTAAAGCGTGAAGAAATGCGCACTCCGCGAAAGCTGATGGGGGATTTTAAGAACATTTTTTTACTGACGGTGCCGGAGGGGTCAAAAAATTCATCATCGTAGTAGAAAGCATAATTTTCGCCGGTCACTTCCCCTTTGTAAATAGCGGCCACCAAATCCTGCCCGGTAATCGTGCCGTCGGCTAAATAATGTTCTTCCCACACGGTGGCAAACTCGTCACCGTTGCGTGTTTCAGTATTAAAATCAATGGTCCAGGAAAAGGCATCTGTCAGGTCAATAATCAGCGGAACGGTTACTCCGTCGTGCAGCATAGAGGCAAACAAGGAGTCTTCTATTTTTCCGGCGGTGCTTTTAATACGGGTTTTGACTTCCATATCAGACACGCCCGCTGCCAGTTGACCGTCGGTATCTGCCACAAAATAGCGGCTAAAGTCTTTGTTTAAAAGCAGCATGGAAAACCGCCCATCCGGCGTGGTGGAAATAGAATAAGTATCTTCCTTTTGTAGCTTGCGGGTATCTACGACAGAATTTAATTTATCTACGATAGATAAAATTTCTTTGTTAGGAAGACCGATATCTTGCAAAGCTATATAAATCGGTTTTTCTTCAATGGTAAATTGCGTAACATTGATTTCTTTTTCATACGAATTGATGCGCTCTTGCTCGTTTTTTTGCTGTGTAATGTGCACGGCAGCTACCGTGGCGCCAATAATAATCACCAAGGATAACAAGTAGAACACCCAGTCGTGGTAGCGCCGGTAATGGCGGTTTATAAAAGAAATCAATTTATTGTACATAGAAGTAGCGGCCGGAGGATAAGTCCGGCCGCTTCGTAATTTATTTTTGATCTTTTAAGAAAGAGCAAAGCGCGATAGCGTTTAGCTTGACTTTCGGGTCATCCGCGCGGGAAGGCAAAATGACCGGAATTTTCGGCCCGACCAAAATAGCGGCCGCTTCCACCTTCTCACCAAAGAAGGCAAGTGCTTTATAAAGCGGGTTGGCTGCGTCCAAATCCGGCAGGACCAACAGGTCCGCATCCCCGGCTACTTGCTTGCCCGTAATGCTTTTTTCTGCCGCGCGCTGGGCCGACATAGAAATATAAAAATCATACGGCCCTTCTACCACACAGCCTGTGATTTTTCCTTCGGCGTTCATTTGCGCCAGGGCAGCGGCATCTACGGTGCTGGGGATTTTTTCATTTACTTTTTCCACCGGGCACACGCAAGCCACTTTAGGGTTTTCCAGACCTAATTTGTGGAAGGTATTTACAGCATTTTGAATAATTTTGGCTTTTTGCTCTAGCGACGGAGAAATGACCACCGCGCTATCGGTAACCGCAAAGGGTTTTTTGTATTTGGGCGTGCTGTATAACACAAAGTGAGACAGCAGGGCCCCTTCCGGCACGAGGTGTGCATCTTTGCTTAAAATAGCTTTCATGTAGTATTTGGTATCTACAAGCCCTTTAATGAGGAAATCGCCTTTGCCGGCTAAAATTTGGTCCACTGCCAGTTTGCACATGGTCGGTACATCTTCACAATCAATAAACTCAAATTTTTCCTCCGGCAGCTTGGCTGCTTTTACCATTTCTTTTACTTGCGCAATCGGGCCAATTAAAATACCGTGGGAGATAAGGCCGTTGTCATCAGCCATTTTAATAGCTTGCAAGGCTTCAGCATTATTGGCACCCGGTACAACGACACGGTTGGATTTTCCTTTTACTTGATTAATGAGGTCTTCGAAACTTTTAAACTTCATATTTAGCTCCTTATGAATAACGTTTTACTATAGAGGGGTTTTCCAAGGCGCGGCGAGCTGCGTCGCGCAAAGCATCTTTTTCTTCGCTGCCCGGAAATACATACACCGGGGCAATCCAGCCCACCTGGCGGCCAATTTCATGCGGAATATATTTACTGTGCATAAGCCCGCCGGTCAGGGCGATAAAATCTACTTTTCCTTCTAAAACGACCGCCATGGCGCCAATTTCTTTAGCCATTTGGTAAATCATGGCATCTAAAGCTTCTTTGGCTTTTTCTTTAGTGCAGTGAATGAGTGAACCGGGGCGTTTTTTGCCGGTATTAATAAATTCTTCTAATTCTTTGGCATCATAAGTGCCCGTGTAGGCAGCCAGGCCACCCTTGCCGCGCATTTTTAGGCGAATATCTTTTTGGGTATATTTGCCGGAGAAACACATCTCCACCAGTTTGGCACACGGGACAGCCCCGCTGCGCTGCGGAGTCATCACACCGTCGCCTTCATAGCCATTACTGACGTCTACGACGCGGCCCTGCCGGTGAGCTCCTACAGAAGCACCGCCGCCACCATGACACACAATGCAGTTAATTTCTTCGTAAGGACGTTCTAATTTATCGGCAATCAATCGGGCGACGCGTTTTTGGCTCAGCGCATGGAAAATGGATAAGCGCGGATCTTCGGGCATACCGCTATAACGCGCGATGGGCTGCATTTCATCAATGACTACTGGATTAGCAATAAAGCTGGGGCACTTGGCGTGCCTGGCAATTTCGCGGGCTAAAATGCCGCCTAGATTGCATGCATGGATACCGCCGTAACGGCCGCTTTCCAGGTCGGATACCATTTGGTCATTTACGGCATATACGCCGCCTTCTACGGAGCGGATAAATCCACCGCGGCCAATGACCGCATCAATTTCTTTTAAAGGGACATGATGATCAATGAGATAATCCAAAATGAGTTTTTTACGGAGCGGGAGCTGCTCGGTAACGTTTTTACCGTCGTACGGTTCCAAATCAGTTTGGGAATAACGTACCGTTACTTCAAAGACGGCCTTGTCTCCGCGGTAGTAGCCAATATCATCAGATGTAGAGCCGGGGTTAATTACTAGAATATTTGGTTCCATAAGTGCTCCTGTATTATTGTAACATTTTATGCATATATATGCAGCAAGCTCACTCTGGGGGTAACTCCATTGTAACAAATATTTTACCGGGTGTTGGCAATTTAAAGGGTTATGCGTTGGCGTAGTTGTGCGGCTAATTTTTTAAGGAAGAATAAATCGTCTTTAGATAAAGCTCCGCGCTGCAAAAATTTACGCGCGATAGATTTGCGCTGTGTGGCAGTAAAATCTAATTTAAATTGTCCGGCTTGCATGAGTTGGTCTAGCTCTTGTACGACGAGTTCCAGCTGCGCGGACGTGGCAGCCTTGAGGGTTTTGGCGGCGGCTTTAGGAGCGTCTGCCCGCGCGAGTTCATAACAGGTCAAAATGACCGCTTGTGCTAAATTAACAGAAGGTTGCTTGGTGGTAGTAGGAATATGCATGGCGGCATGGCAAAATTCAATATCTTCATTAGACAGCCCGGTTTTTTCATTGCCAAAAACGAGCGCTGTTTTTCCGGCGGGCTGTTTAGAGAGCCACTGGGTAAACTGCGGCAATGCAACAATCGTTTCATTTAAGCGGCGGTTTTTAAGCGCTGTGGTGGCTACTGTTAAGGTACAATCCGCCACCGCGTC
>CAJOLM010000070.1 GCA_905235355.1 uncultured Elusimicrobiales bacterium | reverse complement strand
ATCCGGCGGGCACCATTAAAATCACCGTAAAAATCATGGGTCGCAGAAAGGCCACCGTATCGGCGGCGTTCCAGGCGTTAAAATGTCCGTGTTGGAAAAACAGCCCGACGATATCTGCCGCAAAATACGCCGTAAATACCGCTAGCGGGGTCAGCAAAAAAAGCAGTAAATGATTGGTGGATAAATAATTTTTATTATATACATTAGTCTGCCCGCGCGAGGCATTTTCCGTCAGTTCAATTTTGGACACATTAATCACACGGTTGGTAACAATTTCAGATGGAGAATCAGTCAGCTGGCGGCAATAGTTCAGCGCGCTGACAATGCCGGCCCCCATACCGGACAGCAGATACATAGGCAACAAACCATTAATAATACCCATAATGCCCAACACCTGACCGCCGAGCAGATTTTTTTGCAGGCGAGCGTGCGCTTTGTACGGGCGGGGGACAAAGTCCCAATGCAGCTGTGTTTTAAATAGTATAAGCAGCACCGCCAGTTGCAGTATATTGGCAATTAAAAAGCCATACATCATGCTGATAATTCCAATTTGCCGTCCGAATAAAAGCAGCATCAGTAGCGGACAAATCGCATTAAGCGGCCCAAGCCACGCAATAGCAAAAAATTTGTGCATTTCCGCTACCGCCGTCAAATAATACACCAATAAATTGGTGGCAAATAAGAAAAACGCCGCCGCCAGCAACCAATGCTCGTGTTGCAGCAGAAGTATATCAAAGCGCGAACAAAGTGCCGCAGCTTGCACCGGAAATGTCAGCCCGATCACGCCCAGCACCAGTGCCATTAATAAATACACATAAAAACCAAAGGTCAAAAACTGGCGGCTGGCGGCGGCGTCTTGCTCGTGCAAAAACATAGCTTCCGGGATTAAGACAGACGCATTGATCCGCTGCAGAAACGTCACGCCAAAGCCAATGAGCATCAAGAGATAAAAATATACGTCGGTACGAGCACTTGCGCCGAAATACAATGCAATTAAAATACTGCTGGCAAAAGAGGTCAGCTTCCACACAGCCGTAGCCGCTACTGCCAGCGCCGCGCCTTTTTTATATGAAGTGGTCTTAAAAAGTGAAACCATAATATAGTATTATAGTATTTTAGAGAGGTAAATAACGTGACAACCCAATTTGAACCTGTTATCGGACTTGAAATACATATTCAACTGGCAAGCAAAAGTAAAATGTTTTGCACTTGCCCCAACGGCATGGACGAAAGCTCCGGCCCTAATACCGAAATTTGCCCGCGCTGCAGCGGTCAACCGGGCACGCTGCCCGTGATTAATGAAGGCGCCGTGCGCTTGGGTGTGCGGGCGGGGTTAGCACTGGGGTGCCAAACAAACGAAGTATCTTCCTTTGAACGGAAACATTATTTTTATCCGGACTTGCCAAAAGGCTATCAAATTACCCAAAACGCTCACCCGATTAACGGGCGCGGTGAAATTGAAATTACCTTCGGGCCAAAAAACAATTTGCAGAAAAAGAAAATCGGCATCCACCACGCACACTTGGAAGAAGACGCTGCCAAAAGCTCACACGAAGCGCAATATTCCTTGGTGGATTACAACCGCGCGGGCTGCCCGCTTTTGGAAATTGTGTCTATGCCGGATATGCGCTCTGCCGACGAAGCGTATGCTTATTTAACCGAAATTAAACGCCTGATGCAATGGGTGGATGCGTCTAATTGCGATATGGAAAAAGGCGAACTGCGCGTGGACGTCAATGTGTCCTTGCGTCCTGCCGGGCAGGAGAAATTTGGCACGCGCACGGAAATTAAAAATTTGAACTCTTTTAAAGCAGTGCGCGACGCCATTAATTTTGAAATTGCGCGCCAGACTGACGTGTTAAACAAAGGCGAAAAAGTGGTGCAGCAGACGCTCTTGTGGGATAAAGAACAGAACGTCACCAAACCCATGCGCTCTAAAGAGGACGCGCTGGATTACCGCTACTTCCCGGAGCCGGACCTGCCGCCCATTATCTTGCGCAAGGACCGCTTGGAAACAATTAAGGCAGAAATGCCCGAACTGCCTGCTGCTAAAGAAGCTAAATTTGTGGGGCTGGGGCTTTCTGCTTACGACGCTGGTGTGCTGACGCTTACGCGCCACACCGCTGAGTATTTTGAAGCGGTACTGGCAGCCAAAGCACCCGCCAAGGCCGCTGCTAACTGGATTACAACCGATTTATTGGGCGCGTTGCATGCCGAAAATAAAGAGATAGAGGATAGCCCGATTGCTGCGGCAGATTTGGCCGAGCTGATTGCGCTGGTGGAAAGCGGCAAGATTTCCCGTACGCAAGCCAAAACGGTTTTTGAACAAATGTATAAAACAGGTGAAAAGGCAGGCGCGCTGGTGGAAAAGCTGGGGCTTTCGCAAGTGTCTGATGAAGGGCAGCTGTTTGTCTGGGCGCAAGAAGCCATTAATGAAACGCCGAAAGCGGTGGCGGACTTTAAGAAAGGCAACCGCGCGGCAGTTGGTGCGCTGGTGGGCGCGGTGATGCGTAAAAGCAAAGGCAAAGCCAACCCCAAGCGCATGAACGAAATTTTGGTGGAACTGTTAAGTAAATAAAAACTCCCCGGGTTGATGCCCGGGGAGTTTTTGTGAGTGGCGCATTTTATATCGGGTAGCAGTTTTCTAAATTGCTGTTCCACGGGCAAGTAATCGGGCTATTTGAAAACGTTTTGCATACGTCATTGGACTTTGTATCTTCTTTATACGCTTCACAATAGAGGGTGTTATTCTGCAAATCATAGCTAATATACAATCGCCCGTTTTGTTCTGCATTTCGTGTATATGCAGCATAAACTAAAGAGTGCCTAATCCAACTTAAAGATAAGTAAAAATTCTTTTGCGTAAGGATTTTATTTCCTTCATTAGGCGTGCCCGGAAAATCAATGGATAATTTGTCAAATGTGTCAGCGTACGAGCCGTTTGCCAAATAATATTCTTTTTCTGCTTCTGCCAGCGCGCGCACCTGTATCATAGCTTCGGTCATACGGGCTTTTTCTACGGCCCTTTGGTATTGCGGCAGCGCAATAGCGGCAAGTATGCCAATAATGAGTACGACGACCAGCAGCTCAATGAGGGTAAAACCCCATTTGTTGTGTTTCATAATTTTCTCCTTATTTTTCTGTTTTATGAAACCCAACAAAAAACGGCCATATTGCTTGAGCTAACACGAGTAACCCAATACAATACAGCCGTGGTTTGCCACTCACAATGAGTGGCAAACACTCGGCACAAAACAGACAGGTAATTAGGCTGTCCGTTTTGTGCCTAAAACGACTGCTCTTGGACTCGTGTTATGCCTTGAGTACTCCAAAGCGCACCGTATTCTGCATACGGTTCCAAAAACAGATTAAATTGTAACTACCTGATTAGTATAGCAAATTCTGGCGTGGCGTCATCAAAAACCCCTTCTAATTAAAATTAGCAGCCACCTTAAAGTATTGCTAATTTTGCGCAAATTTGTTATACTTTCTTTGTAACCCTAACAGGACAGCCTGCTGATGGGGGAATTTCTATCTTTAGGAGTTGCAATATGAAAAAAACGCTTTCTTTGCCGGGTGTTGTGCCCGCGGTGGTGATACGGGACGTGGTGATGTTTCCAGGGATGAATTTGCCGCTGTCGGTGGACCGGCCTAAATCCATTTTAGCCATTGATTACGCGCTGCAAGGGGAAGGGAAATACATTTTGGCCCTGTCGCAGAAAGTCGCGGAAGTGGATAATCCCACCGCAGATGATATTTACCAATTCGGGGTGCTGAGCGAAATTACGCAATCGCTTAAAATGCCCGACGGCTCTGTCAAAGTATTTTTGCAAGGTCTGGTGCGTGCCAAGGTGGAAAAACTGGAAATGAATCCGGTGGCAGACACTTGGTTTGCTGCCGTGCGTTATATTGAGGAGCCGGACGACCACAGCCCGGTGGTGCAAGCGCTTATGCGCAAGGCGCTGGATGAGTTTGAAAATTATGCGCGTGTTTCGCGCCGGATTGCTGTGGAAGGGGTTTCCTTCTTGCGGCAAATTGAGGACCCGTCTAAACTGGCCGATACCATCGCTTCTAATATGATGGTAAAAACAGAGCAGCGCCAGGAAATTTTGGAAACGACGGACCTGAAAACGCGTCTAGAAAAAATCTTGAAATTGATTACCAGCGAAGTGGAAATCATGGGGCTGGAGGAAAAAATCCACTCCAAGGTCCGCGCGCAAATTGATAAAAATCAAAAAGAATATTATCTCAATGAGCAGATGAAAGCTATTCAAAAAGAGCTGCGCCAAAAAGATGATTTCCAAAAAGAGTTAGACGATATCCGCGCTAAAATTAAGAAAAACGGTCTGCCCCCGGCTGCCAAAGAAGCCGCGGAAAAAGAAGTGGACCGCTTGCAAAAGATGCAGCCGTTCTCGCCGGAGGCGACGGTATCGCGCACGTTCTTGGATTGGCTGGTCAATATGCCGTGGAACATTACCACCAAAGATGTGCTGGATATCAAAGAGGCCAAAAAGATTTTGGACGAAGACCATTTCGGCCTGGATAAACCCAAAGAGCGTATCTTGGAATATATCGCGGTGAGCAAGCTGACCGAAGGCTTGCGCGGGCCGGTGCTGTGCTTTGTGGGGCCTCCGGGCGTGGGCAAGACCTCACTAGCCAAATCTATCGCGCGGGCAATCGGGCGCAAATTTGTGCGTATGTCTTTAGGCGGCGTGCGTGACGAGAGCGAAATCCGCGGGCACCGTCGCACCTATATCGGCTCTATGCCGGGGCGCATTATCCAAGGCATCAGCAAAGCCAAAAGCGCTAACCCTGTTTTTCTGTTGGACGAAATTGACAAAATGGGGGCGGACTGGCGCGGTGATCCGGCGGCGGCGCTGCTGGAGTTGTTGGACCCGGAGCAAAACAAAGACTTTGTGGACCACTTTTTAGACGTGCCGTATGATGTGTCCAAGGTGCTGTTTATCACGACGGCGAATTCCCTGGGCAGCATCCCGGGTACGCTGCGGGACCGCCTGGAAATTATTGATTTTTCCGGCTATACCGATTATGAAAAACATGAGATTGTGGACAAATATCTCATCCCCAAACAAATGCAGCAGCACGGCCTAAAAGCCGGCAGCCTGACGATTGCGCGGGAAGCCGTGGCGCTCATTATGCGTGAATATGTGTGCGAAGCGGGCGTGCGTAATTTGGAGCGTGAAATTGGTACTTTGTGCCGCAAAGCTGCTAAAAAATACGTGGAAAACGGCGGCAAAAAAATTGAAATTATGGCCCAAAATTTACACGAGTATTTAGGTGTACCCAAGTATGCGAACTTTGCCACTGAAGAAAATGGCGTGGGTATCGCTACGGGCCTTGCGTGGACAAGCGTAGGCGGGGAAACCCTGTCTATTGAAGCGACCAAAATCCCGGGCAAAGGGCAGCTGATTTTAACCGGTATGCTCGGCAATGTGATGAAAGAATCTGTCCGCGCCGCGCTGACGTATGCGCGCAGCCGCGGTTTTGGCAAAGGGGTCAATTTTGATCACACGGATTTCCATATTCACTTCCCGGAAGGGGCTGTACCAAAGGACGGGCCGTCCGCCGGGATTACCATTACTTCTGCGCTGGTGAGTTTGCTCTCCGGCCTGCCTGTTAAAAAGGGTCTGGCCATGACAGGCGAGGTAACTATTACCGGGCGTGTACTTCCGGTGGGAGGAATTAAAGAAAAATTTCTGGCCGCTTACCGCGAAGGAGTGAAAACTATTCTTTTCCCTCATACCAACGAAAAAGATGTGTCTGAACTACCCGAAAAAGTGCGCAAGGAGTTGACGTTAATTCCAGTCAAGCACATGGATGAGGTGCTACTATTGGCTTTGGATGGGTATAAAAAGAAAAAAGCTGTTACTAAAAAGACTGCTAAAAAAGCGGTGAAAAAAGTGGTAAAGAAACCTGCTAAAAAAGCAGCAAGCAAAAAAGTAAAGCGCAAACGCAAATAAGTATTTGCTGATACCAAACACCGCGCTTTCCGCGCGGCGTTTTTGAGTACCTTACAGGACACCCCAGGCGGGAGCCTGGGGATGAATGCAAAAGCCTATATCTTCTTTTCCTTGCATCGACGGTGGGAGTAAATGA
>CAJOLM010000069.1 GCA_905235355.1 uncultured Elusimicrobiales bacterium | reverse complement strand
ATTTTAAGAGGATAAAAAGAGATTGTCTTAAATTGTTTCGGAAAACGTCGTCGGAATAGTCTCATATGTATTGAACCCTAACAGCCCTATTTTGGCCCACAAATAAACCTTCTTTTTTCCACCACCACACAACAACGCGCATGGGGTAACCTAAATTGCTAAAATATATATAGGTTACGCGTGAAGTCACATCACGCAATTTTAAAAACCGAGGAAAACTTATGTTACCCAAAGCGTATGAACCGCAAGAAGTAGAAGAAAAACTGATACAAAAATGGCAGAACGCCAACCTCTTTGCCGCCAAGGCAGATAAAACCAAAAAACCTTTTGTCATTGTTATTCCGCCGCCGAATATCACCGGCGCGCTGCACATGGGCCACGCGTCCACCAATACTTTACAAGACGTACTGATCCGCGCGCACCGTATGTTTGGCGAAGATACCAACTGGGTGGCCGGCACCGACCACGGCGGTATCGCTACGCAAAACGTCATTGAAAAGAAGCTCGCCAAAGAGCAGCATAAAAACCGCCACGATTTAGGCCGCGAAGAATTTATCAAAACCGTATGGGAGTGGTACGACGAGTGCGGCAATGCCATTTTTAACCAATTTAAAAAAATGGGCTGGAGTTTGGACCTGGCTGACATCCGTTTTACCATGGACGAAAAACGCGCCAAAGCCGTCTATGAGTGTTTTAAACAATGGTGGGAAAAGAAATATATTTACCGCGGCAAACGCCTGATCAACTGGTGCGTGCGCTGCTCTACTGCGCTGTCTGACATTGAAGTAGAACACGAACAACAACATGCCGGCAAACTCTGGCACTTGCGCTATAAAGGAGAGGACGGCTCTGACGGTATTGTTATTGCCACTACCCGCCCGGAAACAATTTATGCCGACGCTGCTATTGCGGTTAATCCCAAAGATGAACGCTACAAAAACATGGTCGGCAAAAAAGTAATTATCCCGCTGGCTAACCGCGCTATCCCTATTATTGCAGATGAAGCGGTGGAGTTGGAATTTGGAACGGGCGCGCTTAAAATTACTCCCGCGCACGACGCCACCGACTACGAAGTCGGCCAGCGCCACAACTTGCCTATCATGACCGTCATTAATGACAAAGGCAAGATGATCAACTGCCCCGAAAAATACCTGGGTATGGACCGCGACGTTTGCCGCAAAGAAACCGTCAAAGATTTAGAGGAAGCGGGCCTGCTAGTGAAAGAGGAAAAATACAATAATGCCGTTTCCACCTGCTACCGCTGCCACAACACCATTGAGCCGTTTATGAGCGAACAATGGTTCGTTAAAATGGATAAACTGGCCGCGCCCGCCATTGCCGCTGCCGAATCGGGCGAGCTGCAATTTCACCCGGGCAATTGGAAAAATCCGTTTTTAAATTGGCTGAAAAATATACAGGACTGGTGTATTTCCCGCCAGATTTGGTGGGGGCACCGCATCCCGGTGTGGTATTGCCGCAAATGCAGCGAAAAAGGCCTGACCTTTGCCACCGACAAACAAGGCAAAGAACAGCTGACTAAAGTGTCTTTTGAGGACGGCGCGCTGCCGATTGTTTCCTTTGAAAAACCGGCCGAGTGTCCGCATTGTCACGGACATGATTTGGTGCAAGATCCCGACGTATTGGACACCTGGTTTTCCTCTGCCTTGTGGCCGATTTCCGTATTTGGCTGGCCGGAAAAAACAGCGGACCTAGAGCATTTTTATCCCACGTCTGTTATGGTTACCGGCTATGAAATTTTGTATTTGTGGGTAGCGCGCATGGTAATGACCGGGCTTGAATTTACCGGGAAATTGCCTTTTAAAGATGTGTATTTAAACGGTATCGTGCGCGATAAGAGCGGGCAAAAGATGTCCAAGTCTAAAGGAAACGTCATTGACCCCTTAGACATGACCGCCAAGTACGGCACCGACGCGGTGCGCTTTTCGCTACTGATGCAAGCCGTACCCGGCAAAGATATTCCGTACGCCGAGGAAAGCATCACAGGCGCGCGCAATTTCTGCAACAAACTGTACAATGCTTCGCGCTTTATTCTCATGAATATGGAAGGCATCAAAGGGCCTTTGGCTATGCCGAAAGAAGCCAAGGAACTGGCCGACCAGTGGATTTTGGACCGCTACACAAATGCGATTAAAACCGCACGCGAAGGCATTGAAAAATACAATCTCGCGCTGACCGCTAACACGCTGTATCACTTTTTGTGGGGCGATTTTTGCGACTGGTATATTGAACTGGCCAAGCAGCGTTTCCAGACGCAGGAAAAAGAATATGTCATGGCTTTGTGCGTCAACATTTTGTACGGCACGCTTAAAGCATTGCATCCGCTGATTCCGTTTATCACCGAGGAAATTGCCGCCAGCTTGCGCCCGTATGTAAACGAGCAGGAAGAATTTTTACTGCAGCAAACCTACCCGGAATTTGACGCGGCACTACTTAATGAAACTGCTGTGCAAAAAATGGAAGTGGTGCAAGGCGTTACCAAAGAAATCCGCACCATCCGCGCACAATTTAATGTGCCGCCGGGTCTAAAGATAAAAGCCATTATTTCCGCCGAAGACGAAACAGAACTGGCTACCGTGCGCCAACAGGCGGCATATATCCAGTTAATGGCTAAAACCGAGCAGTTGCAAATCGGTATCGGGCTGGCTAAACCCAAGCAAACCGCCACGGCCACCTTTGGCAAAATGGCGATTTATATCCCGCTCACCGGGCTGATTGATTTTGACAAAGAAAAGAAACGCCTGGAAAAAGATATCGCCGCAGCCAAAGCCAATATCGCCTCGCGTCAGGCGCGTCTGGCGCAAGAGAATTTTATCAAGAACGCACCGCAAGCGCAAATTGATAAAACCAAGGCAGAGCTTGCCGCGGCGCAAATGCTTTTGGCGCAAGCGCAAGCTGCGCTGGCTGATTTAGCATAAACCTTGGCCGGCACCCACTCGCTGGCCTTTTAATGGAAGGTGTGTATGAAAAAAATATGGATTTGTATGCTAGCCGGGCTGCTGCCTATGGCGTTATCTGCCCAGCAAAACTGGAAGGCCGTTGTCCGCTATGACAAGCAAGCCGCCAAAACCCAAATGACAGAGCGTTTACAAAAGTACGCAGCACAAGACTCGCATGCCAGCCCTTCCGCCAGCACTCGTCCCACTACTAAAGAACAACTTGCTTTTGGCAAAATGCTTGTAAAAGAACTCAAGCATGTTGGCGCAGCAAATGTACAAATATCTAAAGAAGGCATTGTCACGGCGGAAATTCCGGCCACCTCTACTAAAAAACTGCCCACAATTGCGCTGGTAGCGCACCTGGACACAACGCCGGACAGCGTCGCCGAACGCCCACAGTTGCATGCTAAATACACGAGCGGCGATATTGTGTTAGACCGCGCGGCTAATTTGCGTTTAACAGAAGCCAACAGCACACAACTGTTACGCGCGCACGGGCATGATTTTGTTACCTCTGCTGGGAACGCGCCCTTCGGGGCCGACGGAAAAGCCGGGCTATCCATTATCATCACACTAGCGGATTATTTATTAGGAAATACTGCCGTGCAGCATGGTCCTATCAAATTAGTTTTTCTGCCCGATAGCAGCACACACAACGGCGCGCAGGATGTCAATATTGACGCGCTGGGTGCGCAGTATGCTTATGTGTTAGACGGGCAAGACCTGGGCGAAATTACCACCGCCAATTTTGCCGGGCGCGGCTTCACAGCTGTGTTTGTAGGACGGCGTGATATTACTCTGGCCCATGCCATTCATTCCACATTTACCGATAATTTACTAATGGCGTCTGATTTCCATACCCTGCTGCCACGCCAGCGCCGCCCGGAAAACACCTCCGGCAGCCGGGGTTATATTATGGTAGATAACATCCTTACACAAGGAGAAAAATCTACAGTGACCGGATATATCCGCGCATTTTCAGATAGCGACATGAGCGATTTAAATCATCAAGTCACCCAAGCGTTTGAGACGGTTAAAGCCATGAATCCCAACCGCAAGAATGCCACGCTGGCCTTTGAGGACCAATTTCAAAACGCACAAAAACAAATCCCCGCTGTTATGCTGCAAAATTTGGAAACTGCCTTGCGCCAAGAGGATGTACAGTCTAAACGTATATCCGTGCGCGATAACACAGACGCAGCCGTACTGACCAGCCGCGGACTGCCGGCAGTAAGCGTCTTTACCGGGGTTTTCCACGCCAAAGAACCGTTGGAATATGCCGACGTGGACGTAATGGAAGCCGCGCTGCGCGGACTATTAACTACCGTGACGGACTGGCCCGAGACAAACCGCTAATTTATATCCCATCTGTACGACACAAAGGCCCAGTGAAATGCTGGGCCTTTTGGCCCTTGCGCATGGGAACTAAATTACTTACACTAACTATAAGTAGTATATTTTTTAATTTGCCCGGAGTTTACATGAAAAAAATTATCTCGTTAATAGTTGCTGTTTTTGTCTGCAGCGCCAGCTGCCTTTTCGCGCAAAACAATTTGGCTTATAAATACCGCGCCCAAATGCTGCCTATGTTTTTAGACTATGTGCAAATTGATAGCATGAGCGATAACGACGCCGAGTGGATGACTCCCGGCCAGGAAAAAATGGCCGCGCGGCTGGAGCAAGACATCCAAAAGATTATCAAAGGCAAAAACGATTTTCATTTGCATGTATCGGCCGATAAATATATCTACGTCAATATTGATTCTAATTTAAAAAAACATACAGCTCCCGTGTTGGGCATTAGCGCGCACTATGACACAACCCCCGATATTATCGGAAAAAATATTCATCCGCAAGTCATTAAGCGTTATGACGGCACCCCTATTAAACTGAAAAACGGACACGTTATTCATCCGTATGACAACCCGCACTTAGAAAATCTATTAGGTGCCTCTATTGTCACCTCTGACGGCACCACCAATTTAGGTGCAGACGATAAAGCGGGCGTAACAATTGTGATGACGCTGCTCAAGACGCTTGCTGAAAACTCCAATATGCCCCATGGTCCGATTCAAATCGTAATTACCCCTAATGAAGATGTGGGCCGCAGCGCAGAGCGGCTGGAGCTGGCTTATTATCACCCGGATTATGCATTTGATTTTGACGGCGGGGTTAATGGGGAAGTAATCGTCGGCAATTTTTCGGCTGACCGCATTTTAGTCACCGCCCAAGGCGTAAACGGGCACCAATCTTATGCCGCTACCAACGGTTATAAAAACTCTGTAAAACCTGTTGCCGATTTAGTGGCTGTGGCAAACAAAACACAAGATTTACCCAATTACAGCAGGGGCGAAAAAGGATACTTGGAGCCGCATCATATTTCGTATGATGCCTCTAAAAATACGCATACGATTGACTTCCGCGCGCGCTATTTTGATAAACAAGAAGGCGAACGTTATTTAGCTGACATTCAACACGCCGCCGACAGTTTAAGCAAAGCATTAGACGTAGCTATGACCGTACAAGTCATCAAACAATATGAAAATGTGGAATATGGCGTAAAACCGGAAGCCAAACAACTTATCACCGCTGCTATGAAACAGGCGGGTGTTGTGCCTGACTTTAAAAAAGAACGCGCCGGCACCACCTCTGCCATGATTATGGCTTTGCACGGCTTTGGCGGATACACCGTTTTTACCGGGCAAGCTAATCCGCATAATTTTACCGAGTGGCTCAGCGAATATGATATGTTCAAAGCGTACGAGGTAGCCTTGAACCTAGTCAAAGAAGTAGCCCAAATGAAAGCTGAACCTGCCAAATGAAAATTTTAATCGCTACAGGCAATCCGCATAAATTTTCTGAAATTACTCCCCTCCTCCCCCAGCACACTTACACGGGGGAGGAGTTAGAATATGTCAGCCTGGCTGATTTTCCCACGCTTACTATGCCGCCGGAAGACGGCCTGACTTTAGAGGACAATGCCAAAATAAAAGCCCTCTATGCCGCGCGGGAAACCGGGCTGTTTACTCTTTCAGATGATACCGGGCTAGAGGTGGACGCCTTGGAGGGACGCCCCGGCGTGCATACCGCCCGTTACGCCGGCGAGCACGCAAACGCCGACGATAATAACCGCAAATTGTTAAGCGAATTAGACGGCTTGTTATTAGAGCGCCGCACCGCCCGCTTCCGCACGGTGGCTTGCCTGGCTAAACCCGACGGCACGCACCGTTGTTTTGGCGGCACGCTGGAAGGATTTATCGGCTTTGGATACCGCGGGGAAAACGGCTTTGGCTATGACCCGCTGTTTATTGTCAAAACAACCCGCAAGACGCTGGCCGAAATGACGCCGGAAGAAAAAAATAAAATCAGCCACCGCGGCAGTGCCTTTTCGCAAGTGGCAGAAGAATTGCAATCTCTTGATTAGGGTTTCATAGAGAAATTATGTAGTATTTACGGCTTCCGTCACTAGATGGTTTAGCCGATGTATTACCAGCTAATGCCTTACATATCCTCTCTGATTTTTCATCATTTGCCCAACATATTGTTTGGTTTTGAGCAAAATACTTTTCTAACTGTGGATCAGTGTTTTCTGTTAAATAACAATACATTGAAGGCGGGAAAACACATCCCCTTTGAAAATAACACCCAAAATCCCGATAGGCCATATCCTGTTTTGTTTCCACAGTAGCGCCGCCGGGTATTTGTATATCTAGTTCTGCAAAGTCATCCGAATAATGTCCGTTAGCTAACCTATATACTTCTTGCGCTTGTGAAATGGCTTGCATAAGCGGATACAAGCGGGCATATTTTGCTTTCAGCACCGCCAGTCTATATTGCGGTAGCGCAATAGCGGCGAGTATGCCGATAATGAGTACGACGACAAGCAGCTCAATGAGCGTAAAGGCTCTCTTGCTGTCATTGCCGGCGTGGACCAGCAATCCAGCCGTTAATAAAGTTGTGTTTCCTTGTTTGATAGCGGATTCCCGGTTGCCTTCGGCACCAGGAGTGACAATTTCTTTTTCCTTTCTATTTTTCATATTTTCTCCT
>CAJOLM010000068.1 GCA_905235355.1 uncultured Elusimicrobiales bacterium | reverse complement strand
ACTGTTACCAACACAAAGTTCTATTAGACCAAAAATCAGTAGTAAAAACTAAACCTGCCCAACCCGCTGTTCTGCGGGTGGTTAGTCCTATCGTTCCCGAAGAAAATGTACTTGAAAACTTGCCCGTGCGGCCGCGCGATAACCGCTTGCCCGCGCCGGGAAGCATCCTCACTAAAACCTATCGTGGCAAAACCATAGAAGTAAAGGTGTTGGAAAACGGCTTTGAATACGAAGGCAAAGTGTTCAAAAGCATCTCGCGCGTGGCGATGCCGATCGTCAAACGCCAAATCAGCGGTTATGTGTTCTTTGGACTTACCGGGGATGACACATATTTTAGAACGGCAGGGGATTTTTTTGTGCGGGCTGCCCGTTTTCACGACAAAAAATACCCTGGGAGGAGAAAAGAAAACCCAGGGCAGTACACAATGCAAAAACCCCCAGTTTGATAGCCGGGGGAATCGGTTATCCGCGGTTAGACTCCGAGGAAGTTTGGCAGTTTACGCAATAGCGCGCAAACGGCATAGCTTTGATGCGTTTTTTGGGAATAGGTTGGCGGCACAGTTCGCAGCGGCCATAAATTCCTTTTTCAATTTTGCGCAACGCAGCTTCAATCTGGCTGATCGTGTGATGAGAGTTGCCAGATAATTCAAACAAAATCTCTTTATCTAAGCTTTGGCCCGCCACGTCAATCGGGTCGCCCACTTCGGCTTCGGGCATATCCATATTCTTTTTGTCTTTTAGGCGTGCTTCGGCATCTTTTTTCAAAGCTTCCAAATGTTTTTTGATTTCCTTGATTTCTGTAGCGGTCAAGGCATCTTTTGTGTTTTTCTTAGTTAGCATAACGGGAGCTCCTTACTTGTTTCAAATCGGTTATCAGGCAAATAAAATAAGCTCTGTCTGTTTACTGTAGCAAATCCGGCACAAATAATGCAAGAGGGTCGCTAGACTCTGGGTAGTAAAGAGAAAAAAACAGGCTCTTTTTTTTGTACAAAAAGCTCCACACTATGTGCGTGGAGCTTTTTGTGAAGGAGAAAAGTATTCAATAGGCTGGTTGAAACTGTCGTTTCAGCTGTTCCTTCACGACTTTTTGTTGCCGTTTTTGCTGCTTGGTATATACTTGGTAAATACGTCCGGTGGGGGGAGCCGCTACAGGACCGTTTGCGAGATTTTCTTTCATTAGTGTATGTACTGTTTTAGTACCGATTTTCACTTTTTCTTCTTGCGGGATTTCCAAGAATTTTTCTCTTTCCTTGTCTCCTTCAGCTCCGGAAGCAATAAAGGAGCTAGTAGCCAAAGTGTATGTTTTATTCGGCTGCAACGGTTTATTATCCACACGGATTTGGGCAATTTGCGGTTTTTGGCCGGGTTCTTGTGTGTAGGAAATGGTCAGGCCGGAATACGTAAACAGACCAAATGTTTCTTCTACTAATTCCTGTAGGAATTGTCCGGATATTTTGACTTGTATTATTTCATCGTCAAAAGGATACAACTCTAACAAATCGCGCTGGGTAATGATTCCGGCAGGCAAATCTATGCGAGACGCTCCGTTATTATGTAGCCCGATTTGTGCACCGCTATAATCATGGATTAAATCTGCAATCCAGTTATTGACGGCAGAGTCTAATTGGTTATCCTGGGACGGATATTTGGCAAATTTTTCTGCGGTAGCACCTACTACGTCATCTGCACCCGGCTCGCGCAGAGCATCTGCCACGGCTTTCACTTGCGGATCTTCTCCTGTTTCTTCTACGAGTAAAGGGATTAATTCCGAATGCATATCGGTCACTTTTCCGGTGGAGCTATCTACGTGGATGGTCACTTTGCTGACTCCTTGCAAATAATGATCGCTTTCCACATACAACACATTATTGATGTATTTGTTTTGTACGATAGCATGGGCATGACCGCCGAGTACGACGTGTACTTGTCCTGCAAATTTTTCTGCAATTTCTGGCGTATAGGTCTCGGTTCCATGTTTTTCATCAACCAACGGCTCATGCGCCAGTACCACCACTAAATTGGGTTGTTGCGGTTGAATTTCAGCCAAGACTTGTTCCAAATCCTGCAGCGGATTTTGACTATATTCATAGCTGGTAGCTGATTTGGTGGGCTTGCTGTTGGCCAAGCCAATGACGGCGACGCGCACTCCGTTTACCTCAAATATTTTGTAAGGCTGCACATGCGGAGGATAAGTGTGTGTGCCTTTTATAAAGAAATTGGCTGCCAAAATGGGAAATTGTGCGTGGTCAAACAAAACCGCTACCTGATTATTTTTAAAATCAAATTCATGAGTACCTTACAGGACACCCCAGGCTCCCGCCTGGGGTGTCCTGTAAGGTACTCATGAAACTCCCCGAGCGAGAGCTCGGGGAGTTTCACGTAGTCTCTCCTTATAAAATGTATCAAGATGACCCGTATAGGACCCTTATACCTCATTAATAGGCTATCAAAAACCACAAGGTCTGTCTATGTGTTTTTGTACCCATATAAACTATAGGTCTAAAGACCTATAAAATGTAAAGCAGCAAATTTTCGGTGGTAGAAAAATAGCGCGCGGTTCGTAAAAAATGGCGCAACAATAAAAAACCCGGGCATTGGTGCCCGGGATTTATTTAATCTTCGTATTTATAGGTCACAAGGCCGCTGCGCAGCTTTGGCTCAAACCAGGTGGATTTGGGCGGCATAATCAGTTGTGCATCTGCCACCTTCATCAGCTCTTCAATGGATGTGGGATACATGGAAAACGCCACCGTGTAGCTGCCGCTGTCCACGCGTTTTTCAAGCTCTTGTAAACCGCGTATGCCGCCTACGAAATTGATGCGCTTATCTGTGCGCGGATCGCCAATGCCCAGCACGGGCGCGAGCAAATTCTGTTGTAAAATGCTCACGTCCAAGGCGTCCACCGGGTCGGCGGCATTATACGTGCCTTCTTTGGCGCGCAGCGTGTACCATTTGCCCGCCAAATACATACCAAATTCGTGGCGCGCCGCCGGCCGGGCTTGCCCGGTGGGCAGTACGTCAAATTTCTCGGCAATTTTGTCCATAAATTGCGCTTGCGTCAGGCCATTTAAATCCTTCACTAACCGGTTGTAATCCATAATATACAGCTGGCTGGAAGGGAAAATCACCGCCTGAAAAAAGTTGTAGCTCTCTTGCCCGGTGTGATGCGGGTTAGCCGCTTTGCGCTTGCGCGCTACATTGGCGGCAGAGGCCGAGCGGTGATGTCCGTCTGCAATATACAGCACGGGCAGCGCGGCAAAAATCCGCTGCACATCTGCGATATCTTGCGGATTGTCCATTACCCACAAGGTGTGCCCAATACCGTCGGGCGTGGTAAATTGGTAGGTGGGGGTAGTGGCGCAAAGTGCGCGCACTTTTTCGTCCATTTCCGGCACGTCGGGATAGGTCAAGAACACGGGCCCCGTGGTGGCAGAAAGCGTATCCACATGGCGGGTGCGGTCTTCTTCTTTATCCTTGCGTGTCAGTTCGTGGCGGCGAATAATGGCCTGGTCATATTCTTCGGCCGATACGGCGGCTACCAGGCCGTACTGGGTGCGTCCGTTCATGGTTTGCGCGTAAATGTAAAAGCAGGGTTTATCATCTTGCTTCAAAATCCCGCTGGCAATAAACTTTTCCAAATTTTCTTTGCCTTTGGCATACACTTGTGCGTCGTATAAATCCACACTTTCCGGTAAATCAATTTCCGGTTTTTCCACGTGCAAAAAGGAAAGCTCATTTCCTGCGGCCATTTCGCGTGCTTCTTGGGAATTAATCACGTCGTACGGCGGGCAGGCCACGCGCTCTGCGTGGGCGGTGGGACGATATCCTTTGAACGGTTTAACAGTAGCCATTTAATTCACCTTGTATAAAAATTCACCTGTTTGCTGATAGTGGTCAATGATGCGCACGGTACATTCGGCCACGGCATCTTGCGCCTGATCGGTGGACGCGCCAATGTGATGCGTGCCGTAAATGTTTTCAGCCCCTTCAAAGGGGGTAAAGTCAAAGGTTTTGTCGGCGGCTTTGGGCTCGTTTTCATAAACGTCCAGCCCCGCTTTAATCCCTTTGGTTTTTACGGCTTCTACTAAATCGGTGGTTACCACTAACCCGCCGCGCGCGGCATTAATAAAAATAGCGCCCGGCTTTAAGACGTCAAAGAATTTTTTATTAAAAACCCCTTTGGTTTCCGGGGTTTCGGGCAGGTGCACCGTTACGGCATCAGCGTCGGCAGCCAGCGTGTAAATATCGGCATAGCGCGCGGCGTGTACGCTGGCGAAAACTTCGTCAGAAGCAAACGGGTCATAGGCGATAATTTTCATGCCGAACGCTTCGGCGCGTTTGGCTACTTCGCGCCCGATATGCCCCAGGCCAATAATGCCCAGCGTGCGGCCAAAAATCCCTTTGGCTTTGCTATATTCGCTTTTGTTCCACACGCCGGCGCGCAAGTCCCGCGTGTTGTGGTAAATGCGGCGGTCTAAAGAGAGCATTAGCCCCATAGCCAGTTCCGCTACCGCGATAGAATTGGTCCCCGGGCAGTTGCACACGGCCACGCCTTTTTCGGCTGCGTGTTTGACATCAATGGTGTTAGTGCCGGCGCCTGCGCGGATAATGAGCTTGAGTGCTTTGCCTGCGTCTATGACGGCGGCAGGCACTTTGGTGCTGCGCACGATTAAAATTTCTTGTCCGTCAATGGCGGCGGGCAGAGTGGTTTCGTCCAGTGCCGGATTAGACGTAATTTGATGCCCGGCTTGTGCTAGTACGTCGGTCCAATGGGCGGGGAATTTATCTGCAATTAAAATTTTCATTTGTTCTCCTTGCGCAGTTCTTTGACAATGGTATCTACCGCGCGGGTCAGTTTCTCATATTGTGCTGTACCGTGAATATCCACAAACGGGAAGCACGCAATACGCAGCGAGTTTTGTTTGATAGTGGAGTATTTTTTGATACCGTCCTGCAAATTGGGCAGCCCGGTAGCTTTGAGCGCGTTGCTGATAGCGGTGGCGTCAATTTTCGGGTCGGTTACCTCTAACGTAACTGTAGTGTAAGAGCGGTTTTCCGGCTGCGGCACAAGGGGTTTAAGCCAGTCGGTACTTGCGGCCCATTTGAACAAATACTCGGCGTGTTTGCGGCAGAGCGCGTCCATTGCTTTGATACCGCCGTTATCGTTCATCCATTGGGCGGCTTGGTTAAACATCCAAATGTTGGTGGTGCTGGGGGTATTAACCGTTTGCACTTTTCCTTGCGCTTTGGCTACTGCTTCGGTCAAGTCCAAGCTATAGGGGATGCGGCGCAATTTTTTGGCTTCTTCAATGCGGGCCACGGCTTTGGGGCTTAAAATGATGACGCTGCTTCCGCCGCCGACACCAAAACATTTTTGCATGGAAAACACCATGACATCAAATTTATTTTTCGGCAAATCGCGGCCGCCCGCGCAAGAGGTGCAGTCCCAGGCAATCAACGTATCTTCGCCTTTGCTGGCCCAGGCTTCTTCCAAATACTCGTTCGGGATTTGCGTGCCGGTGGAAGTTTCATTGGGGGTCAGGACCACCAAGCTGGCATTATAATCGGGTTTTTCCGCCGGGAAAAAGGAGCCTTCCGCCGGCTCTTTAAAGTCTTTAATGACGGTATCTTCCAGGCACGAGGCAATTTTTTTACACCACAGTTTAGAAAACGCACCATAGCTTAAACCGGAGATAGAATTTTTGGTCAAGCTCCAGGCTACCGCGTCCAAAGCCGGGGTAGCACCGCCCATAAAAAAGATAACCGTATAATCGGCGGGCAGATCCAGCAGCTGGCGCAAATTATCGGTGGCTTGTTTGTACAGACCGTCGGTAGAAATATCCTTGGCGCGGTGGCTGCGTTCAAATTGGGTTTGATAAAGCGGAGTTTGTCGTACGATAGGGTGGCCCTGGCTGGGGCCGCACGTAAAAGTGGAAGTGGGTAAATCTTTGGTATCCAAGTTCATAGACTCTCCTTTATAACGGTATACCATATTGTAAATTTGTTGACGGGAAAATGCAAGGGG
Source organism: uncultured Elusimicrobiales bacterium (assembly GCA_905235355.1). Classification (GTDB taxonomy): domain Bacteria; phylum Elusimicrobiota; class Elusimicrobia; order Elusimicrobiales; family Elusimicrobiaceae; genus Avelusimicrobium. The sequence goes on along the minus strand of CAJOLM010000068.1, from coordinate 207 downwards.
AAAATGCAGGCGCGCGCGAGGTGACCTGGTGGAAAACATAGCGGAGGAAATAGCGCGCAGGTGGGGGCAAACAGTGCTTTGTACAAGGGATTAAAAAAAGGCCAAAATGGGGCTGTTAGGGTTCAATACATATGAGACTATTCCGACGACGTTTTCCGAAACAATTTAAGACAATCTCTTTTTATCCTCTTAAAATAAGTCCATCAT
>CAJOLM010000067.1 GCA_905235355.1 uncultured Elusimicrobiales bacterium | reverse complement strand
TTTCATTTACTCCCACCGTCGATGCAAGGAAAAGAAGATATAGGCTTTTGCATTCATCCCCAGGCTCCCGCCTGGGGTGTCCTGTAAGGTACTCAAAAAACCCCGAGGTTTATCCCTAGGGTTTCGTCAGAAATAAAACTTATTTCTTTTTGCCGCCGCGTTCAAACGCCAGCGTGTAAGTGGTCATGTCCGTAATTTCCGCCGGACCAAAATACTGTATCGGACCGGGGAACAGATAGGACTCACTCATAGCCCACAGCGCGCGCTGCTTGGCAAAAGCTTTAAACGGCAGGCCGTTCAGCTCCACCAGTGCCTTGCGGATTACGGGTTTGTCTTTGCCTTTGCGGCGCTCCATATTCATCATCATGGTCAAAGGTACGCCGCCGCATTCCCATTGGGTGGCTTTCTTGGTCAGTTTGCGCACGGAAGATAAATATCCGCTGCAATTATTCAGCACCAGCGCGGCTGCATTGTAGCCAAGCGCATAGGTGTAATTGGCATCAAAGGTGGACGGGAAACCGCAGCGGCCTTCATAGCCAAAGAAGTGGGTAATGGTCGCAAATTTGCCGCTATATTTACCGGCTTTTTTAAGAGCGGCTAATTTGGTGCGCAGCATTTCAATGAGTAGTTTTTCCGTCTCAATTAAAGACACCTGGACGTTACCGTGCGGATCGCGGTCCAACATCAGTTGCGCGGCAATCCCTTCCGGCAGCGAGCGCATCAAATCCGCCAGTTTTTTCGGCAATTTAGAAATGATAAACGCTTTCTTTTCCGCCACTGTGTTCATTTTAGACAGCGCGGCTTCGTGGTCAGCCAGCAAGTCGTTTAGCTCGGCAATCAGCGCCTTCATTTCCGGGATAAATTCAATTAACCCTTCCGGCACGAGCACCACTCCAAAGTTTTTACCTTGTTTGGAGCGCGCCACAATGATATTTGCCAAGTAATCAATGATTTGCTTAAGCGTCATTTTTTTGGCAAGCACTTCTTCGCCAATCAACGTAATATTCGGCTGCGTTTTGTGCGCCACTTCCAGCGTAATGTGCGAAGCACTGCGCCCCATCAAGCGCACAAAGTGCCAGTATTTGCGGGCAGAATTTACGTCGCGGCAAATATTGCCCACCATTTCGGCATAAATTTTGGTGGCAGTATCAAAACCAAAAGAGGTTTCAATTTTGTCATTTTTCAAATCGCCGTCAATCGTTTTAGGTACGCCGATTACGGCAATGTCTGCCCCGTGCGCTTTAAAATATTCCGCCAGCACGCCTGCGTTGGTGTTGGAATCATCACCGCCCACGATTACCAAGGCATTAAATTTGTTTTTCTTCAGATTAGCCAGCGCGGTGGCCAGTTGTTCTTCGGTTTCAATTTTCGTGCGACCGCTTTGAATAAAGTCAAAACCGCCTGTGTTGCGGTAGCTGTCCATTAAAGCCGGAGTAATTTCTTTGAGTTTGTTTTCCAAAATACCGCTCGGCCCGCCCAAGAAACCATACAGTTTATTTTTGCCGTTGGCTTTTTTTAGTCCGTCAAGCAGCCCGGCAATTACATTGTGTCCGCCGGGGGCTTGCCCGCCGGATAATACCACCGCGGCTTTAATGGCTTTCTTGCCCACAGCCGGATTAGCACCTTTTACAAAGTTAATTTCCGGCATGCCATAGGTATGCGGAAACATCTTTTTTACGGCGGCTTGATCTGCTACGCTTTGGGTAGCTTTGCCTGTTTTGGGTTTTACAAAGCAAGCGCCTTTCTTTAAAATTTCAGGCAGCACCGGCTTATATGCGCAGCGATGCTGTTGCAACGGGGAAACAGCGGTTTTTGTAGCCATTTTTTCGCTCCTATAAAATAGAAATACTTTTCTAAATTATACTAAACTTGTACGCGCGCGTATGTGTTTGTATAATGAGTAAGGAGGATTTTATGCGTTTTTTAGACCAGGTAGAAAGTTGGGAAGTGTGGCTCACGCTGGCGTGCGTGCTGTTTTTTGGCGTCTATTTTTACAATAAACTGGACATTGAAAATATGTTCAAAGCCGACTCCCCCGTGCCTGTACACATGGGCGGCGGTTTGCGCGACGCCGGGCCTCTGCCCCGTATCACGACCGTGTTTATTCCCGATTATGTTTATGACAGCTTGCAGCGCGATAGCCAATTCAAACGCTACCTGACTGGTAATCACAAATATGTTTTATTTTTTACTTATCCCGGCTGCCCGTATTCGCGCGCATTTAAGAAGGCGTTTAAATACCTGTTTGCAGAGCGCGGCTTTGATGAATATTACCGCAAACGCATTATCACCGTCGGACGCACCACCAGCGTATCTTGCCCGGGCGGGCACGATATGAATTGCGCCACGGCCTGGGTGTATGATACCTGTTTTGGCAATTTGTGCATTTTTAATCCGCTGCTGCGCCAAGTGGTGGTGGACCCCAGCCAAAATGCCCGCCAAATTGAGAAACTGCTGGAAACGTACAAAGAGTGGTAATACTCCGGCATATTATTCCAAACGCATCGGATTTTTAGTCTGCATCTGATTTGTCTTCTTGTCATTTTCCTGGCGGAAAATGCCTGCAGGCCGGGCTCGCGGTTTTTGCCTCTTTCCGTTGCGGGTGATTTTTCAAAGAAAAGTCCTTTGAAACGAGGCGCAGACGAGGAAGTGTATACTGTAAAAGGGCGGAGCCCGAGGTATCCGACCGAGTCTGCAACAATATGTCAAAGGATTTATTTAACCTCAAGCCCCTTGTAAAATACAATCAAAATTCGCTACAATGGGGGTAAGCTTATATTAGGAGCACAAGAAGTACCACCCGAGCAAGGGTGTTCAATAAAAAATTTGATCTGTTTTTGGAATCCTATAGAAGAATAGGATGCACTTTGGGAAACCAAAGTTCAATGAGAGTCCGAAAACAGCTGGTTTAGGCAGAGAGTAAAAGGAAGTCATGAGCCTTGTACTCTCTGCCAAATGTATCCATCATGGAAAGCCATGGAGGATACTACGGCTGTTTAGTGACTAAGGCACTCTCATTGACTTAGAACTTACGGCCGTTTTTTATTGCCTTTCTTATTCCATAGCTTCTTTTCTTCTAGTTTCAACAACACACAAGAGAATATATCTAGATTATTACCCATCGTAAAGCGTGGGTAAATCTTATGCATTATTGAAGGATGAAACGGAGTAATCAAATATGAAAACGGATAAGCTGTCCAACATGGCAAAAGGGTATTTCATGGGAAGGTTTACGCCCGCGGTACTCAACACCAGTTATGTAGAAGTGGCAATTAAGCGTTATAAAAAAGGCGCTTATAAAGCTGCCCATTACCATAAAGTCGCCACAGAAATTACAGTGATTATTTCCGGCCGGGTGCGCATAAATGGTACGGAGTATGGACCCGATGATATTGTGGTGATAGAGCCGGGCGAAAGTGCCGACCTCAAATGTTTAGAAAACAACACCGTCACCGTGGTAGCAAAATATCCGGGAGAGAAAAATGATAAATATGAGGTGTAAAAATCAATATATGCAAAATTAGTTACGCATTACTACATTACACAAATAGCCGGAATCGTACGAGGAAGAAACGCGACGCAGGATTCCATTTATAACGCCCTTACCAATAAAAATTATGGATCAAAGAGAATCTTAATTTGCGTTCTAACGACTTTTCTCTGCCAGATGAGTGTGCGACAGATAATTGGCTAGAACGCTGTACCCGGCAAGCAGCTAAAAATATTTGTATGCAGAAACTTTTCACACAACAAGTATATACTGCTAACAAACGGGAAAACTTTTTATCATTGCCATAGGAGAGATTATGAATATTTTTTATACAAGAAAAGGTGATTATCAAAAAGACATTTTTATTGGAAGACTTGCCATTTATACAAGAAGCAACGTAGGAAATGAAGTTAGATTTTATCTTTTTCATATTCCCATCTGGAAAAAGATTTATTCCAGTGGGGAAGTAAAGCATTATCTAGGAGGAATTAGAATTGCAAAATTTCTAACCAATAACAAATTATCTCGCGAAGAGAAGAAGTTTCCAACAGATATTTATTTAAGTAAAGTATTGTTTAAAATGCATCAGATATCATTGGAAAGAGAGGAAAAGTTAAGGATCCATTTTCTATACATTGCGGATTCCTATTGGCCTTCTTGGCAAAGTCTTTATGAATCTTGTTTGGTAGATAAAAATATTGAGGTAAAAGTAATTTTTTTAAATACCAAGTCTACACAATTATTTTCTTCTCAATATATTCATTCCGAAAAATTTCTTCAAGATAACAATATTCCGTACATTGATTATCAAAATTATATGCCTGAAATAGAGAAGCCACATGTGCTTATCTACCAAACACCCTACAATATTAACTATGGCGTATTTAAAAAGGTACGACCCGACTCTATCACAGCTCTCGGAATACGTGTTGTGTATATATCTTACGGAATTGAATACGATAGAAGTATCCATAACGAACATATTCAAAATCTACATTATTCACATTTGGTACATACTTTTGCTTGGAGATTATTTGTGATGCATCATGATATCAAAGAAGGATTTTATGATAATTGCCCTTCCGGTGGTTTTCATGTTTGCGTATCAGGACATCCAAAGTTTGACTGCTATTTCGCTCATTCCTTAACATTGCCACCCGCATGTTTGAATAATGCAAAAAAACGAAAAATTATAGCGTTTCAAATCCATTGTTACAATGACAGTGATTGTAGGGGCGAGAAGAGGATACATTCAATTCCCTTTCGCGAACATTTGAAAATCTTAAAATTATTAAAAACATATACAAATTATTTTTTTGTATATACTATTCACCCAGCATTTAAGACCCGTAATATAGATAAAAAATATTGTACAAGAGAGGAATATTTCCAATTTATCGCAGAGATCAAAAATGCCGAAAATATGTATTTATATACTGGGAATCATCAAGCATTATTAGCTAATGCGGATGCGTTTATCACTGAAAATTCATCTTTAATGATAGAAATGGCTTATTTTAATAAGTCTATCTTATATTTATACGACTACCCTATTGCTTTAAAGCCTTTTGCCGAGAAATTGGCAACTACTTTTCACCATGGCCATACTCATCGTGATGTAGAGAACTTTATGAATAATATTGTGTTTAAGAAAGATGATTTATTAGATGTGAGAAAAGTATTGCGAGAATCCATTTTCCCTAAAAATATTTATGATGGGCACATTGGGTTTCGTATCAAAGAATATCTTATCAAAACCATTCAAAAGGAAAATAAATGAGTATGATAAGCATACAACAATTATTAAAAACAATGCTTTTCTGCGCAATTTTCGCTGTATCTGGCCCTCGATAATATAGATTTGTTTCCGTATAGGAACATTTCCGCCCTGTGCCTTTCGCGGCTGCGGGTGATTTTTCAAAGAAAAATCTTGCCCAGTATAGGATTTGAACCTATGACCTTTCCCATGTCAAGGGAACGCGCTACCGCTGCGCCAACTGGGCTTAAATCTATCAGTATTATACCATATTTGCATAAGCCCTCGCGGTAAATTAAAATTTTCCGCGTGCAAGGTGGGCGTTCCGCTATTATTTCCCCCTTTTTTGCACGTCATGTTTGCACTATTTTACTACATTTCTCCGTCACAATCTCTAATCAAAATAAATCATTTTTCCGTTAGAAACAAGTTATATAAACCACCGCGGGCCTTTTTATAAAATGTCTCTGATATTTTCGGAGGATCGCATATGCGGCACTTGGTCCGCTTACTCGTTTTCGGCTCGCTGCTTATCAGCCCTGTACGTGATATTTGCGCGCAAATTTATCATGACTATCGCCCCACCTCGCAAACAGTAGCGAGTGATACTCCGTCGCACAAATCTCGCCTTCGGTTGAAAATCCAAGGCCACGCACTCGCTTCTTTTGGCACAGTAAAAGACGCAGGTAACAGCGCCGTCACGCGTCGTATGACGGGTTGGCGCGCAGCCGCATTACTCCCTCTATCTTCTGTTTTTTCCATCGGGGCACAAGTAGAAAAATTAAAAGCCCATGATATGGCCACTTCCATGATTACCCCCATCAAGCGCGACAGCTGGGCCGCCTTGTTGCGCGTCACGCTCACGCCTAATACAGAGCCGCAAGTATACTTATTACTTGGCGCGGGGCAAGCAAAATATAAAAGTAAATTTCCCTTGCAGACGCACACGTTAGACGGCAGCACTCCGCTGCTCCTACTGGGTGCGGGCATAGATATAAAAATTTGGAAAGGGCTTCATGTGCTGGGCGAGTACCAACTGCAGGCTGAGACCCGCCGCTGGAAAAATTTTGTACTTACCGGGCCGGATACGCGCAGTGAATTATCCGCCGCGGTCAGCTGGCGGTTTTAATAA
>CAJOLM010000066.1 GCA_905235355.1 uncultured Elusimicrobiales bacterium | reverse complement strand
CTATTGTGAAGCGTATAAAGAAGATACAAAGTCCAACCAGTCATGCAAAACGTTTTCAAACACTCCTATTGATTGCCCGTGGAACAACAATCTAGAAAACTGCTACCCGATATAAAATGCGCCACTCACAAAAACTCCCCGGTCATAATACCCGGGGAGTTTTTTATTTCACTAGTTAATAAATATCAGGTATAACTTTCTAAATACGTGTGCAGACCCTCTTTTTTGGCTTGCGCTACGCCGGCAGCATACAGTGCTTCTGCCTCGTTCACCTGCCCCAGGGCATACAATACTTGTGCCAAAGCCAGTTTCGTCAAAATCTGCCCGCGCATTTCGTCTGAATTATCAAACAGTTCTTGCGCGGCGCGCAAATCCGCAAGGGCTTGCGGCAGTTTATTGCGGCGTTTTAAAATGTCCGAATGTCCGCGCGGCCCCATTTGACAAAGCCCAAATCCACCTTGTCGCCAATGCCGCTGTAAAGTTTATCTGCCTTGTTGTAATGGCGCAAGGCTTCGTCGTATTTTCCCTGCTGGCGCAAGCCGTTAGCCATACCGCAATTAGTGTAGGCCTTGCCAAACAAATCCTCTGTTTTATTAAAAATCTTTTCAGCCAGTTTATAATTTTTCACGCAATCATCAATCTTGCCCGCAATGCGGCTAATGCCCGCCAACCCGCAATACGCATAGGCCAGATTAATTTCGTCCCCTGATTTTTTGGCATATTTAATAGCCAGCTGAAATTGAGCAATCCCTTCGGTGAGCATCCCTTTTAAACGATATACACCGCCCTTGGCCCAGCAAATAAAACTTATGCCCGCATAATCTTTTTCTTGCGTGTACGCCGCCAGCACTGTGTCTAGCAGCTCCAGCGACGCGTCCAATTTTCCCCACGCGCGCAAGGCCATGGCACTTTCTTGCATGGCGCGCACCACATATTCATCATACTCCAGCTCACGCGCCATATTTAGCGCGTCGTCAGCCAGTTCATAGGCGGCAGCGGCGATACCTAATGTGCGGTAACAAGCTGCCATGGCAAGCAAAATATCCATGCGCTCTTCTGCTTGGACAGATGTTTTGAGGGCTTTAGCATAGGTGGCAATAGCCGGCTGGAAAGAGCCCAACAAGCGCTGCGCTTCCCCCTGCAAGAAAAGTATTTCTGACGTCAAATTCTTTTTTCCTTTTAGTGCGTCCAACACTTTAGACGGCGTCGTGTCTAACCACAATTCTAGTTGTGCGGCATTTATTTTTGCGGCCATAATTCCTCCGTTAAATTTTTAAATATTTTTGAATTTCCGCCAGCGTGGCAGCCAGGTCGTACGGCTTGCCGATAAAATGATCGGCTCCCGCTTCTTGGGCGCGGGTGCGGCTTTCGCGGTCGGTCAATGTGGACATAACCACTATCGGGATACGCCAGGTGGCATTGTCCGTTTTCAAAATTTTGCACACGTCAAAACCGCTTAATTTAGGCAGCATTAAATCCAGCAAAATCAAATCCGGCTTTTCCCGTTTGGCCAGCGCCACCCCCTGCACACCGTCTGGCGCCCATAAAGTCTGCCAGCCTTGTGCTTGCAGCACCGGCTCCAAAGCACCTGCCAACGTTTTGGAATCTTCTACCAAGAGAATTTTTTTCATGAAAGTGTTTCTGCCTTATCTTTATACAGTTTGCCTAACCGCACATATTCGCGCGCGTTTTGCAGCATGGAATTGATTTCATCTTCTGTCAGTTCGCGGATTACTTTGGCCGGAACGCCCATGACCAAAGAGCCGGCCGGAATATTTTTCCCCGCGGTTACTACTGCCCCGGCCCCAATTAAACAGTTCGGGCCGATTTCACTTTCCAATATAACCGCGTTCATGCCGATTAAACAATTGTCGCCAATTTTGCTGCCATGTACTATCGCACCATGCCCAACAGTAACCCCACGCCCGATAAGCGCCGGACAATTATAATTGGTATGCACGCACGCATTGTCCTGGATATTGCTGTTATCGCCCACGATAATTTCGGCAATGTCGCCGCGCAATACCGCGCACGGCCAAATGGATACATCTTCCCCCACTTTTACTGCGCCGCTAAGCACCGCCGTCGGATGAATATACGCGCTGGGCGCGGTGCTGGGCACCAGCTCCTCAAGCCCTTCCTTCATACGACACCTCTTTGCGTTTTCTTCTTTGACGTTTAGGCGGCTCGGAAAGCTGCAGCCCCCAGTAAATGAAAATGCTTACAATACCCGGCAAAATGTAATATACCACCCGGTAAATCAGCGTCGCCATCAGTGCCGAATCCCACTCAATACCCATTTGTGCAAACACGGCAGTCATGGCCAGTTCCATTGCGCCCAAGCCGCCGGGCAAAATGGGGATTAACGTGGTTACCATACCGATAGCAAATCCGGCCACTAGCACCCCAGCGGAAATGTGTACGCCGACGGCGCGGAACGCAAAATACAGCACCAAAATGGTAAACAGCCAATCCGCACACACATAAATAATGGTCCAGGTAAGCTTATTCTTTTTCTTATGGATAAGGTCAATGCCTTCGTCTAATTGGTCCACAAAATCGTCATAACGGCCTTTGGGAATAAGCGCGCGGAAACCGTGGAACAGCACCTTATTAAGCAAGCGGAACATTTTACGCACCCATTTAGAGCGCCACTCATTATTAAAAAGAAAAGCCGTCACAAACACACACATCGCACACATAATGACAATCAGCAGGAAATTTTTGACAATTTGCATCGTCGTAGCTGATGAGTTAAAAAACATTAAGATAGAGCCTTGCAAAATGATCACAGCCAGCACAAAATACAGCAGCACCGTAATCACAATACTGGCTGTCACACACATGCCAAACGGCACGCGGCGGCGGTTTAATAAATGCGCGCGCAGCGCAAACCCGCTCACGCCCAAGGAAGATACCACATAATTGACCGTTGTGGATACAAGCGCAATCCCAATCGCCGCACCTTTATTAATGCGCCGGCCCATAATGCGCAGCACTTCATACAGGCTCATGCCCATGGCAATATAAATGAGTGCCGACGAAAACAAGCTCATAAACAAGTATTTTGTTTGCACCCCTTGCCAAATTTTGACAATGCTATCTTTGGCCTGATAGACTAGCAAAACGATAATACCTAAAGAAATCGTAATACCAACTAAATAAAGTAAAAATTTTGTAGTTTTCTTCATAATTAAATTTTTCTCTTTGCAGGCAGCGCAAAGCCCCTTATGAAAATTATATAATTTATTGAAAATACTTGGGCAATCTTTCCCGGTTTTTATTTCTTTTTTATGGACAAAATTATGAAAAGCATCAAAGTAATCGGCGCAAAAGGACACAATTTAAAAAACATCACTGTAGAGCTGCCAAAGGACAAAATGGTCGTCGTGACCGGGCTGTCCGGCAGCGGAAAAAGCTCGCTGGCGTTTGACACTATTTATGCCGAAGGGCAGCGCCGTTATGTGGAAAGTATGTCTGCCTATGCGCGGCAATTTTTAGATTTAATGGAAAAACCCGACGTAGAGCATATTTCCGGCCTGTCCCCCGCTATTTCCATTGAGCAAAGAAATCCGTCCAAAAATCCGCGCTCCACGGTTTCCACCGTCACGGAAATTTATGATTATTTGCGTCTCTTGTTCGCGCGCGTAGGGCAGCGCCATTGTCCGCAATGCGGCCGCCCGGTGGAAAGCTGGTCCGTTCAAGGTATAGCCGCAGATGTGCTCAAAAAATTTGCCGATAAAAATGTGTATGTTTTTGCGCCGCTTATCCGCGGGCGCGCCGGAACGTATGAAGAATTATTCGCCAAGTTAAAAAAAGAAGGCTATGTCAAAGTGCGCGTGGACGGCACAATTTGCACGCTGGATATGCCCCCCACGTTGGAACGCTACAAAAAACACACCATTGAACTACTGGCCGACGAAATTTATGTAGAAGAATTTGAGCGCGAACGGTTGGTGGAGTCGTTGGAGCTTGCGCTAAAATATGCCAAAGGGCTCGTCACTATTCAAGAAACAGAAGGAAACAAGCCCAAAGAATTTACCTATAGTGAAAGTAATGCCTGCGCGCATTGCGGTATCGGATTTTCTGAATTAGAGCCGCGGCTGTTTTCGTTTAACTCCCCCTACGGGGCCTGCCCGGAGTGTAACGGCCTAGGCATCAAAATACAAATTGCGGAAGATTTAGTCGTGCCTGATACCTCGCTGTCTATTAATCAAGGCGCGATTGCCGCGTGGGATAACCCGGTAACCACCCGCACCCACCGCTGGAAAACGTCGTGGAGCGGATATTATTATGACATTTTAAAACAGGTCTGCCGCCAGCAACACATTAATATGAACACGCCCTGGAACAAACTGCCCAAAGCCCAGCGTGATTTGCTTTTATACGGCACGGGCGAGGCATATTACCGCTCTATTATTTCCGGCTCGGACCAACACTTTGAAGGGGTCATCACCAATTTAAAACGTCGCCATGATGAAAGCGAAAGCGACTTTGTAAGAGAGGAAGTATACAACCGCTTCATGCGCGAAGTGGAGTGCCCGGCCTGCCACGGCAAACGCTTAAAACCCGAGGCACTAGCCGTCTATGTCGGCGGGAAAAGCATCAACGAAATTTGCGCCATGCAAGTATCGGATGCCAAAGCGTTTTTTGACACGCTGAAATTAAATGCCAAAGAGCAGCAAATTGCCAAAGACGTGCTAAAAGAAATCAAGGCGCGCCTGGAATTTTTAAACAGCGTGGGCCTTTCCTATCTGACGCTGGAGCGCAAGAGCCAAACGCTATCGGGCGGGGAGGCGCAGCGTATCCACCTGGCCACGCAAATCGGCTCCGGATTGACCGGCGTGCTGTACGTGCTGGACGAGCCGACCATCGGCTTGCACTCGCGCGACAATGACCGCCTGATTGCCACGCTTAAAGAGCTGCGCGATTTAGACAATACGCTCATTATTGTAGAGCATGACAAGGACACTATTCTAGCGTCTGATTGGGTGGTGGAACTCGGCCCTGCTGCGGGCGAGCACGGCGGGCAGGTAGTGGCACAAGGCCCGACCAAAGATTTTCTGAAGGATAAAAATTCTCTCACCGCTTCTTATTTAAACGGCGGGCGTTGCATTTTGCCACGGCAAGAGCTGCGCAAAGGAAACGGAAAATTTATCACCGTGCAAGGCGCGCAACAATTTAATCTCAAAAACATTGATGTTAAAATTCCGCTGGGCAAATTTGTCTGCGTCACTGGCGTATCCGGCAGCGGAAAAAGCACATTAATTCATCAAATTTTATATAAAGCACTTGCGCAAAAATTTTATCATGCCAAAGAAGTGCCGGGCAAACACAAGGCCGTTAAAGGGCTGGAAAATATAGATAAAGTAATTATCGTGGACCAAAGCCCCATTGGTAAAACGCCGCGCTCTAACCCCGCCACCTATATTGGTTTGTTTACGCATATCCGCGAGCTGTTTGCCCAAATGCCGGAAGCCAAACGGCGCGGCTATCAGGCGGGGCGGTTTTCCTTCAACGTCAAGGGCGGCCGCTGCGAAAAATGCCAGGGCGACGGGATTTTAAAAATTCAAATGCAATTTCTGCCTGACATTTATGTCAAGTGTGAGGAGTGCCACGGCAAACGCTTTAATGAGGACACCTTGCAAGTCACCTACAAAGGAAAAAATATTGCTGACGTATTAGATATGAGTGTGTCGCAGGCGTTAGAATTTTTTGACGCAATCCCCAAAATCAAACGCTATTTACAAACCTTACATGACGTGGGGCTTGGCTATATTAAACTGGGACAAGCTGCCACCACGCTCTCGGGCGGAGAGGCGCAGCGCGTTAAACTGGCTGATGAACTCTCGCGCAAGGGGACAGGCAAAACGCTTTATATTTTAGATGAGCCTACTACCGGACTGCATTTTGCCGATATTGATAAACTGCTGCACGTTTTGCACGACCTAGCAGACCGCGGCAACACCGTACTGATTATTGAGCATAATTTGGACGTGATTAAAACGGCTGATTGGCTTATTGACCTGGGGCCGGAAGGCGGCGACCAGGGCGGGCAGATTGTGTGCGAAGGAACCCCGCGCGACGTAGCCAAGTGCAAAAAATCCTATACAGGCAAATACTTAAAGCCGGAGCTGGATGCGGTAGATGCGTATCTTAAAGCGCATCCGCAAGCGGCGTTGCACAGCCCGACCAAAGAAAAGAAAAGCCCCAAAAAGAAATAAATTACAAAATATACTCGTTATGCGTACTTCCTGTTTCAAAGGAAGAAGTACCGGTAATAGCAGTACATATTTTGTTGGCTAACGTATTGCCTTTTCTGGCATAACAAAATTTTCCTCCGTCATAGTAAAATTCCAACAAATAATCATCATTTTCATTTCCCAAAGCCCGGACCGAACTGTCCTTTTTATCTGCTGAAAACCAAATATCAAAGGCAGTTCCGTTGGGATAGGTAATTTTACTCATTGTATCATTGGCTGTTCCACCCGCTGGCGGCTCTATATCCAGTACATCAAAAGAAGCCGCGTACACTCCATTAGCTTGAAAGTAAACTTGTTGCGCCTCATAGATATTTTTTAATACCGGCAACATAGTCATCATGCGGCTTTTCGCTACAGCTAATTGATACTGCGGCAAGGCTATGGCGGATAGGATGCCAATAATTAAGACGACCACTAACAATTCAATGAGCGTAAAGGCTTGTTTCATACTATTTCTCCTTTTCTAATTTTACTACCGTACCCCCGTATTGTATCAAAAAAAAAAACAAGTCAAGCCCTTTTTTTGGCCTAATAGAACTTTTTGTTGGTAATACGGTCCTAGAAATGATTTAACATTATTTTTGGAGACAGGTATGATAAAAAAGTATGTCGTAAATGTGGTAG
>CAJOLM010000065.1 GCA_905235355.1 uncultured Elusimicrobiales bacterium | reverse complement strand
AAAGGGTTATAAAAAGATTAGCTTTCGTCCGGGACAAAGAGTCTCAAATGTGTTGATCCAGTCTCACATGTATCTGAACCCAAACATAGGGCTTGACTTATTTTTTTTTTTTGATACAATACTGCTATGCGGGAGCGCCGTCATTGCGGGCGTGGACCCGCAATCCAGGCTGTTTATAAGGGGAAAAACCTCTTGATTAAACAGACTGGATCCCGGATCAAGTCCGGGATGACGACAACAACAAGGAGAAACGAATATGAAAGAAAATATACCAACAAGTCATTCCCGAGTGTCTTTATCGGGAATCTTCAACGCAGGTTGTAGCCGTGTCGTACAAAAACGACGGAGCGTGGAAGATCCCCGATTACAACCCTCGGGGATGACCTCTTTATGTGAGAACGGAGCACGTGCATTTACGCTTATTGAATTACTTGTCGTTGTACTCATTATCGGCATACTTTCCGCCATTGCCTTGCCGCAGTACCAGAAAGCAGTAGAGAGGGCCAAGGCTGTAGAAGCAAAAATCATGTTAAAAGATATGTTTCGTGCTTATCAAGTTTGCGAATTAGCAGGAGAAAACTGCAGTTATAGCAATAATTTCGCAGAAAAAAGTGACTTTGTGCCACCCACTTCTTGGGAGCACGAAGAATGTGACCCTAGCTGTTTTTATACAAAAGATTGGAAATTTTGGAGTGACGATATGTTGTATGCACAACGTATCAATGAAGAAAAATATATTGAACTGGACTGGGAGGGACGATGGTCCTGCTGGGATGATGATAATAAATGGTGTCAAAAAATAGGGATGAAGCAAGGATACCAAGATTAAGTAAAACCCCCGCTATTTAAGGAGGAGATCCTGAATTAAGACCTTTCAGGATGACAGCTCCTTTTTCAGCGGGGGTTTCTTTCAATAAGTGTTAAACTTATTTAATCACTTTTTCTTCCGGCTGGATTTGCGCTAAATGTTTGTACAAATCGCGTCTCCAGGCGTACTCGCTTTCGGCACGTTTGATCAGCTCTTGTGCCAGGGCCGGATTGTCGCGCATAAGGCCTTTGAAGCGGTTTTCACCACTCATATAATCGGCCAGCGGCAAGGTCGGCGCGGTCAGCGGGCTGTCCACTTTAAGCGGGTTTTTGCCTTCGTAGCGCATTTCCGGATTGAAGCGGTACAAGATCCAGCGGCCCGCCTGTACAGCGCGTTTGGCTTCGCCCATACCTTTGGACATATCAATTCCGTGTGCGATACAGTGGGAGTACGCAATCACCAAGGCCGGGCCGTCGTAAGCGTCCGCTTCGGCTAAAGCCTGGATAGCTTGGTTCATGTTGGCACCCATAGCAATTTGCGCCACGTAGATATTGCCGTAGGTCATGGCAATCATACCGAGGTCTTTCTTCGGCATGGTTTTGCCGCCCGCAGCAAACAGGGCTTTGGCACCCAGCGGGGTAGCTTTGGACATTTGACCGCCGGTGTTGGAGTACACTTCGGTATCTAACACCAAGATTTTGATGTTTTTGCCGGAGGCTAATACATGGTCCAAACCGCCGTAGCCGATATCGTAGGCCCAGCCGTCACCGCCCAAAATCCAGACAGATTTGCGCACGAGATAGTCAGCAAAGCTCAAGAGGCGTTTGCCTTTTTCGCACTCGGTTTTGGCCAAGATTTCTTTTAAGGCCGCCACGTTCTTGCGTTGTTCTTCCACTTCGGCGTCCGTCTTTTGTGCATTGTTAAGTAGGGCTTCTACCAAGGACGTATGGTCTTTGAGGCACCCTTCTTTGGTTTCTTTCAAGAGGGCGATAGCGTCTTTGGTGAGTTGGTCATAGGCCACGCGGATACCCAAGCCGAACTCCGCATTGTCTTCAAACAGGGAGTTGGACCAGGCGGGGCCTTTGCCGTCTTCGCGTTGGCAATACGGCGTGGTGGGCAAGTTTCCACCGTAAATGGAGGAACAGCCCGTCGCATTGGCCACGGCCAAGCGGTCGCCGAACAGTTGCGTTAAAAGTTTTACATACGGGGTTTCACCGCAGCCCGCGCACGCGCCGGAGAACTCAAACAGCGGCTTTCTCATTTGAGAGCCTTTGACGGATTCTTTTTTGGTGGTCACGTCAGCTTGTTTGAGGCCCAGGAAGAAGGCAAAGTTATCAATTTCGTTTTCGCGCACTTCTAATTGGTGCACCATATTGATAGCTTTCTTTTCCGGGTTGGCTTTGTTTTTGGCGGGGCAGTTAAACACACACGCGCCGCAGCCGGTACAATCTTCTACCGCGCATTGTACGGTGAATTTTTTGCCGGCCAAATCGGCTTTGCCGTCGGCAGATTTAAAGGTTTTCGGCGCATTTTTCAAAGCGTCTGCTTCATAGGCTTTGATGCGGATTGCCGCGTGCGGGCAGACCATGGAGCAGAAACCGCATTGGATACAGGTTTCCGGGTCCCAGGCCGGCACTTGCAGGGCGATATTGCGTTTTTCGTATTGGGTGGTACCCGTCGGATAAACGCCGCCTTCCGGCATCTTAGAGGTAGGCAAGTTGTCGCCGCGTCCGGCAATCATTTCGCCCAAGACTTCTTTTACAAACGCCGGGGCATCGGCCGGAACAGGGGCTTTGGTGTGCAGTTTAGAGGTTACTTTGGACGGATATTTTACTTCGTGCAGTCCGGCCAAGGCCGCATCTACTGCTTTGTAGTTTTTCTGCACCACTTCTTCGCCTTTTTTGGAATAGGTTTTTTCAATGGCGTGTTTAATATCTTCAATGGCTTTTTCGGTGGGGATTACGCCCGCGATACCGAAGAACGCCGTCTGCATGATAGTATTGGTGCGGCTGCCCATACCGGTGGCCAAAGCAATATCGGACGCGTCAATCGTATAGACTTTGAGCTTTTTGTCAATGATTTGCTTTTGCACTTCAGCGGTTAAATGATCCCAAATTTCTTCTGCAGAATAGGGCGCGTTAAACAATACAGTGGCGCCTTCTTTGGCTTTGCCGAGCACATCATATTTATCCAAGAAATCAAACATGTGTACGCCGATAAAATCAGCTTCTTGGATGAGGTACGGCGCGCGGATGTAGTTTTTGCCAAAGCGGATGTGGGATGTGGTCATAGACCCGGATTTCTTGGAGTCATAGACGAAGTACCCTTGGGCAAAGAAACCGTTGGCACTGATGATTTTCATGGTGTTTTTGTTCGCACCGACGGTACCGTCAGAGCCTAATCCGTAGAACAAGGCTTCAAACACATCTTCGTGCGTTTTGCCTTCCAGTTTGGCAGCCTGTAAAGAGTTGTTGGTCAAGTCATCAATGATGCCGACGGTAAAATCTTTCTTCGGCTCTTTCAAAGCCAAATTGTCATACACGGCTTTGACATCAGACGGGGTGAAATCTTTAGAGCCAATACCATAGCGGCCGCCGATAATCAGCGGGGTGGTGGCAAATTTGGCTTTGGCTTCAGCCGTCAAGAAAGCGGCGCAAACATCTTGGAACAACGGCTCGCCTAAAGAGCCCGGCTCTTTGGTGCGGTCCAAGACGGCTACTTTTTTGACCGTGTTAGGAATGACACGGATAAAGTCCGCAATAGAGAAGGGGCGGAACAGTTTGACTTTGAGTACGCCCACTTTTTGGCCTTTCATTGCTTCGGCGGCAATTTGTGCCACGTCTGCACCGGAGCCCATGACGACGATTAAGCGTTCTGCATCCGCGTCGCCGACGTATTGGAATAAATCGTATTTGCGGCCCGTCATTTTTTCAAATTCGGCCATTTTTTCTTTTACGATTTCCGGCACGGCATTGTAAAATTTGTTTACGGCTTCGCGTTCTTGGAAGTAAACGTCCGGGTTAGCAGCCGTACCGCGCACGGTCGGGTGTTCCGGGTTTAAGCCGCGGTTTTTGTGGGCTGCAATCAGTTTTTCGTCCATCATGCTGGTCATTTGTTCTTTGGTCAAAGGTTCTACCATGTTCAGCTCGTGGCTGGTGCGGAACCCGTCAAAGAAATGCACGAACGGCACGCGGGCTTTTAAGGTGGCAGACTGGGCAATTAAGGCCATATCCATGGCTTCTTGGGCATTGTCAGAGCAGAGCATCGCCCAACCGGTTTGGCGTACGGACATTACGTCGGAGTGGTCACCGAAAATAGACAGGGCGGTGGTCGCTAATGCGCGGGCGGATACGTGAAATACCGTCGGGGTTAATTCACCCGCAATTTTATACATATTCGGGATCATTAAAAGTAAACCCTGGGAAGCGGTAAACGTGGTGGTCAACGCACCGGCGGTTAACGCGCCGTGTACAGCACCGGAAGCACCGCCTTCGGATTGCATTTCCGTAACTACCGGGACATTGCCCCAGATATTGGTTTCGCCTTTGGCGCTTTTTGCATCGCAGATTTCGCCCATCGTGGAAGAGGGGGTAATCGGATAAATCGCGATGACTTCATTGGTGGCATGTGCGACGTGGGAAACGGCCGCATTGCCGTCCATAGCGACTAATTTTGCCATAGAGTAAATCTCCTTAATTTGTGATTTTAAAACGATTTCCGCCTGCGTAGCAGCCGGATAAAACTACCCATACATTGTATAATTTTCCCGCGCTTGCGCGCAAGCACGCGCGTATGGTGTGATTTGTTGGGCAAAAATGGGGCTTGACTTGTTTTTTTTTTTTGATACAATACGGGGCAGACTAGATAGAAATGTCATCCTGAGGGGTTTTTGCTCAGGATCTAAAAGGTTGTCATCCCCGAAATTTGTAATCGGGGATCTCGGCCTTAAAAAGTTGTTGAGGTCCCCGATACCAACCCTCGGGGACGACATATTAAATGAAAGGAGAAAATATGGAAAATGTAAATGAAAATATAAATGAGAACCATTCCCGAGTGTCTTTATCGGGAATCTTCAACGTATGTTGTGGCCGTGCCGTACAAAAACAACAAAGCGTGGAAGATCCCCGATTACAAATTTCGGGGATGGCTCCCTTGTTTAATAACAGCAAGCACGCGTTTACGCTTATTGAGTTGTTAGTAGTTGTTTTAATTATCGGCATCTTATCTGCTATCGCGCTGCCGCAATATCAAACGGTGGTGGCAAAAGCACGCTATGTTCAATTAATGACCGCTGGAAACGCACTCAGACAGGCGCAGCTGCGCTACCGGCTGGCTAATGGGGAATTTGCCACAGATTTTGCGGATTTGGATATAGAATTGCCGGGTACGCGTGAAACTGCACTTCGCTGGCAAGGGAGCAACTACGGATGTTATATGGCTCTATCAAATGGTGGATTCTCTTATCTTTGGTGTACCAATAGTAATTCTTTAGCTTAGTATTGGAGTGGTTGGATGCCTGCAAATTATGCAGAGTGTTATGCTTATGATAACAGTAAAATAGCCGAACAAGTGTGTACTTCTTTTGGGGGGACTCTTCGTGTAGAAAATGGATGTGACGGGGGCTGCAAAATATATGAATTGCCATAATTAAAAAGCCGCCGTCGAAATCATGATAAACCCGCCCCAAAGCCGGGGCGGGAAAAGGAACGTTTCATTTACAAGAAGTTTTACTTGGTTACAATTTTTGGCAGTACCAAGTCTTGCATAGAAGTTGTATAAGTTTTGACATTGTCATCTGCAAAATTATCAAAGTAGGTAGCTGCCAGCCGGTTGGATTCAAAATCACCACCGGACGGTACTTGAAGATCAAATTCTAACACATAACGGATAATCGCATCTTCTGTTTTTTGCACTCTTTGTATAGAAAGACGATGCAAAAATCCTCCTTCCATTGGGTATAGATACATTTTATAAGCAGCAATAATCTCGCCTTTTTGTAAAGATTGCGGATAGTGGCGTTCATAGCCGCCCCCGCCGATTTTTCGGGATTGCTCAACAATCTTTTGTTGGAGAAATAAAAACAAATTATCATTGGCTGCGTGCAACTTTTCCATATCGGTTTCCTTATACACCACGAACCGGCTGGCGGTTGTGTCTTCCGGTAGTTTAGAAACAAGTGTATACTCATTACTAAACTCCGTGACGCCATTGGCAGGATCCGGTTCGGTCACACGGTTTAATTCATAGGTAAAATCTCCAATTTTGATTTTTTGCGAGTCAGATGCCTGACCGTCTTGTGCATGCTCTTTGGCCGCGGCTTGTGCTTTGTCGGCCAAGGCAGCAGAGATCTTGTCTGCAGTGACAGGTGCAGCTGCAAATAAGCCGGAAGACATCACATATAAGGCTACTACTAAAATTAATTTTTTCATACAAAAATCCCCTTATGAACATAAATATTTCTTCCTATTAATTCTAATACACAATAGGGCAATATTCAAGGGGTTATTTGGGCCCAGTATGTCCGGGGGTCTTAAGTCCTAGCCGGATTACGGGTGGAAGTTCGATTTGAGGTCTTGATTTGTTGAGCAAAATAGGGCTTGACTTGTTTTTTTGATAAAATAAAAGAGTATAGATTATAAAACAGACCGTTATGGGAAGAAAATATGCTCAAAAAATTATTGGTCAGATTACTGCGGCGGAAATCCGCAGAT
>CAJOLM010000064.1:516-7466 GCA_905235355.1 uncultured Elusimicrobiales bacterium | reverse complement strand
TACTTCTGACTGTAACAGATAGGTCCAATTATCTTTCGTAAAAGTATCACCGCTTTGCGTTGAAAAGCTTAGGCTTAAATTATCAAATTCCGTGGTATAAGTACCATTGGCTAAGTAAAATTCTTCTTAACTGCCTGCCACACGCGATTACCCGCCGTTATAAAATATATGTCGTCCCCGAGGGTCGGTATTGGGGACCTCAACCTTAATTTTGTAGGTCGGGGGCCACCCCGACATAATCCACAATCTCCCAACTCCTGTCGGGTTCACACCCGACTATAAACTGGATCCCGGATCCACGTCCGGGATGACGGCGAAAAAAGACGTGAAACTCCCCGAGCTCCCGCTCGGGGCTTCTTTCTATTCGAACAATTTCATTGTTCAGCCTATATCTTCTTTTCCTTGCTTCATTTACTCCCACCGTCGATGCAAGGAAAAGAAGATATAGGCTTTTGCATTCATCCCCAGGCTCCCGCCTGGGGTGTCCTGTAAGGTACTCAAAAAGAACCCCCACTCACTAGAGTGGGGGTCCAATACAAAAATGTTTATTTTACTACTAGGACCGAGCGGCCGTCTTGCGTTTCTGCATACGGGTTGGTAATTTGTTTACCATCTATGACGTATAAGTATTTATACGTGCCCGGAGCAATAGCAAGCGTCGTTTCCCACACGCCGTCTTTTTTGGTCATGGCGCGCGGTTTAGCCATGGTAAATCCGCTCACAACTGCCGCCGTTTTGGCATTGCCAAAGTATTTAAACGTCACTTGGCGGTAATTGCTTTTTGGATTAACGGTTACGATAACGCTTTGTTTTTTATCTTTATTTTCTTTAACCGCCGGTTTAGCAGCAGGTGCTTCTTGTTTGACTTCCGGTTTCACTTCCGGTTTTGCGGCAGGTTCCTCCGGGGCGGGCTCTTGCGCCGTAACAGGGGCAGCAGGCTGTTCTTTGACCGGCTCTGCAGACACGATAATTTCTTCTACTGCGACTGCCGCCGGCTCATCCACCGCCGCAGGTTCCGCACCGGCAGACAACAGCCGCGCAGACAAATTCTTATATAAGAAAAAGCCAAACACGCATAACAAGACTACATCTATAATAATGAGAAACAGCCACAAATCCTTGCGGCTGCCGGATGCAGGAGTTTTCGCCTCAAATTCGGCGAGATCTTCTAATTCTTGGTTTTCGTCTGCCATAGTTTTCCTTTAAAAAAGCGGGCGAAGGGAATCGAACCCTCGTCTAGAGCTTGGGAAGCTCCCATTCTACCATTGAACCACGCCCGCATAAATCCGTAACGCTATTATTATACTAATTGTTTCGCGTTTTTTGCAGCTTTCTGTTCGCTCTGCACGTTGGCTGCTGCGTGTGCTTTTACAAATGCCAGCGCGCTGGCCTTATCGGTCACCTGCCCTTCCACTTGCGCTAGTGCGACAGCTTCTAACAGTTCCCCCACCAGTGGTGACGGGCCAATTTGCAAGGCCTGCATAATGTCCCGCCCGTCAATTAATTTGGTCGGGTGAATTTTTTTAGGACTTTCAAAATATTTCTTTAGCAGCAGTGAAAGCACCTGCATATGCCGCAAGGTCTTGCCGACATTAGCTGTCTGTTTGGCCCGTTCCAGGCTCATCACGCGCTCTGCACTGCGCGGCAAAATACGGCGCAGCTGCGCGTCAGAGATATAGCTTGTATAATCGGCCCAGCACAAAAGCAGCATCGGGATAGCGGCATCCCCCAAATCGCGGAAGAATTTATAGGCTCCGCGGTCTGTAATCACATCATTACTGGCCAAATTGCTCGGGCGCAAATGCTCGCCAATCATGGCGCAAATTAAACGGTTGTCTGCCTTGCTGTAATGCAGCGCATCTAATAATTTGCGTGCCATGCGCGCACCGTGCTGCTCGTGATAGAAAAAGCGCAAGCGTCCCCCCTTCATTTTGGCCGTAGAAGGTTTGGCAATATCATGCAGCAGCACTGCCATTTTAAATAAAGCTTTGTCCGTCACAAACGGCGCAAGCTTTTTGTAATATTTCGGAAATGCTTTTTGCAAATTTTCCAGCAGCCACTCTTCCCTCTTAAAACAATTTAGTGTGTGTTTGAGTACGCCGCCTTTTCCATAATAACACTCCGCACAGGTGCGCTGGTCCTCTAAAATAGGAAATAAAGCTGTCAGCAGCCCGGTTTGCTCCATTTGCAACACGCACGGATAGGCGCGCGGCGTGCGGAACATACGCGTCAGCTCCTCTTGCACGCGCTCGCCCGCGCTTTGCACAATCAGCGGTGCGTCCTTTTTCATTTGTTTCAGCACCGCAGGTGTAATGGTAAATTTTAGCTCAGCCGCGTGGCGAAACACCCGCAGCATACGCAGCGGATCGTCCTGAAATACGCGCGGATTAGTCAGCCGGATTTGCCGCGCTGTTAAATCAGCCAGCCCACCCTTTAAATCCACCAACCATTTTTTCTGTAATTTTTTCAGACGTACTTGCGCCTTTTGGCCTTTGGCCGTGTGTACTTCTACCGTCAGCGGAGCTGTAACCGGATAGGCCAGCGCATTAAACGTAAAATCGCGCCGCAGCAAGTCCTCACGCAGATTTTTTCCTTGAAAAGCGGTTAGGTCAATTTGCAGATTTTCGGCGCGCGTGACCAAACGCCATACCCCAAATTCCGCGTCCATTTCAAACACGGCGGCTTTGAGTGCCTTTGCCAGTGCCAGTGCGGCGGGTTTGACTTGTTCTTTGGGAAGGGCTAAATCAATATCGCCGGAGGGCTTTTTAAGCAGCGCGTCCCGCACCACACCGCCCACATAATAGGCATCCGGTACGACGCGGCGCAATACCCCGGCTATATCTTGCATGCGTTAAATGGCCTCCGACTCATCTGCCGGAGTACCCGCTGCTGCAGCGGCAGCGGCCTGCTCTTTCATTTTTTCTACAGCCATTTCACGCAATTTGCGTTTGAGCACTTTGTTAAGTGCATTTTTAGGAAGCTTATCTAAAAATTCAAAATCACGCGGGCGCTTGTAATTATCCAAATTCAGCTTTAAGAATTTGCGGAACTCATTATCCGTTAGCGTGGCACCTTCTTCTTTAACCGCGTAACATTTCACAAATTCGCCGCCTTTACCGTCCGGCACGCCGATAATGGCACTCTCTGCAATCCCGGGGCAGGTATTGATAATGGCTTCCACCTGTGCGGAAAATACCTTGAGCCCTTTGATAATAATCATGTCTTTTTTGCGGTCTTTAATAAAGATAAAGCCGTCTTCATCAATAGACACAATATCGCCTGTTTTAAACCAGCCGTCTTTGGTAAATGCGTCCTTAGTGGCTTGCGGATTGCCAAAATAACCGCGGAACACATTGGGCCCTTTGACGCACAATTCCCCTTCCTGATTGCGTCCAACTTCTTTACCCTCTTCGTCTAATACAATGGTGCTTACCGACGGAAGAGCCGGGCCGACCGATTTAATCTTTTGCAATTCTTCCGTATTCACACTCACAACCGGGCTTGTTTCCGTCAGGCCATATCCCTCTAAAATCTTGACGCCGATTTTTTCTTCAAAGCGGTCTTTAATTTCTTGCGTCAAAGGCGCCGCGCCGGAAACAGCAAAGCGCACATGCTTAAACGGCCAGAAGCGCAAATATAATTGCTTAAGTCCTTTAGCTTCTTTAGACAGCACCGCCAAAATTTGCGGCACAGCCAAAATGAGCGTAACGTTTTCGCTGCCCATGGCGGACAGCCAGGTTTTAGCTGGCATGACGTTTGCCACAATGACCACTTTTAAATTCAGATACAGCGGGATGACCACACACGTCGTCCACGCAAAAGAGTGGAACATAGGCAGCAGACACAAGAAACAATCATCATCTGAAATCTTAAAAATCTGCGCACAGGAAATGACGTTGCTGGCTAAATTGCCATGCGTCACCATAGCGCCTTTAGGCTGCCCGGTAGTGCCGGAAGTGTATAAAATGAAGGCATCATCTTCCGTACGGGCACAAGCCCCGGCGGTTGCTTCGTGAAAGGTAGATTTTTCAATCTCTTTCCAAAAGTATTGCACAAAAGGTTTATCGGCGGCAGACTCTGGGATAGTGTCGGTAGAGAAAATATATTTTAGATCCGGCAATTCCGGCTGCGCTTTTAAATAATGGCGGATAAATTCAGCTTGTGTAACCAACGCTTTGGCACCTGCATTATTTAAAATAAAGAGGATTTCTTCTTGCTTGGTGACCATGAAGTTCATCGGGATACAAATGGCACCGATTTTATATAAGCCGTAATTAGCTACTACTACATCAATAGAATTGCGGTGCACTACAGCCACGCGGTCACCCTTGCGGATGCCGTGCTCCCAAAACATATCTGCGGCGCGGTCTACCTGCATGAGCAGTTCGGCATAGGTTACCTTTTTGCCAGTAGCCGCTTCCACCAAAGCCACCTTTTCCGGCTGGCGGAAGGCACTATCACTTAAAGATGTGTACAAATCTTTTCTTCTAATCATAATCAAACCTCACGGTTATAAAAAATCCTCTACCTTTATTGTAGCTTATATCAGCCCTGGCGCGGGTCTAAAATATCGCGAAATCCGTCCCCCAGCAGGTTCCAACCCAGTACAAACAGAAAGATAGCACTCCCCGGTGCTACGACGGTGTACCAGTAGGCAAAAGTGTTCGTTCCGTTGCCTAGCACCCAGTTGCGCGCCATGGCAATTAATTGGCCCCAATCGGCCGTACCCGGCTGCGCACCCAACCCCAAAAAGGACAACGAGGCCGCTGTCAGCACAATATATCCAATATCTAAACTGGCTACCACAACGGACGGATAAATAGAGTTAGGCAAAATATGCTTTAGCAGCAGCCGCGGGCCGCGCGCGCCCAACGCTTTGGAAGCGGTCACAAAGTCACGCTCTTTGACCGACAGCACATCCCCGCGTACCAGACGCGCATACGACGGCCATGCCACCGCCGTCAGCGCAATCATCATATTATGTAAATCCGGACCTAGCATAGCAGCAATTACCATCGCCAGCACCAGTGACGGCACGGCAAATACGACATCCGTCAGGCGCATAATAATTTCGTCTATTTTACCGCCAAAATATGCTGCCGCACTGCCTAATAACAGGCCAATTAAAAAGGCGAAAAATGTGACCGTAATCCCGATTTTAAACGCCAGGCGCGTTCCCCATACTACCCCGTAATAGAGGTCATATTGTTGCTCGGTAGTGCCAAAGAGATGCTGCGCGCTGGGCGGTTGCGGGGTAATGTCATAGCTGCTTTGCGGCACTTGATACGGGTCTGCTGTATGCGACGGAGCCAACACCGGGGCCAGCAGTGCCACCAGCGCAAAAAACATCACCAGCACAAAGCCCGCTAAAGAAGCTTTGTTGTGCAAAATGCGTTGCCAAATCCGTTTAGTCATGCAGTCTAATCCTCGGGTCCACGGCTGTGTATAGCACGTCAGACAATAAATTTCCTAATACAAACAGCACCGCCACCATGAGCGAAAAACCCATAATCCCGGCAATATCCAGCTGTTGCGCCGCCATTACGCCAAAGCGTCCAATGCCCGGGTAATCAAAAATCGTTTCCACAATTACCGTACCGCCCAGCAGCCGGATAAATTGTATGCCCGCCAGCGTAATCACCGGGATAATGGCATTTTTCCCGGCGTGCCGGTAAATGACCGTACGCTCCGGCAGCCCTTTGGCCCGTGAGGTACGCACATAGTCCTTATTAAGCTCCTCTAACATAGACGAGCGCATTACGCGCACCATCAGCGCAAAAGAGCCAATACACAAGGTAACCGCCGGCAAAATTAAATGTTTGAGCACATCCCAAAACACGCCCACATTTCCATTAAGCAGGGAGTCTATTAATAAAAATCCCGTGTAATGGTGGAAGGTGGGCAAATGGATAATGGCATCAGTACCAATAGAATATCCGCCAGGCGGAAACCACCCCAGCTTGCCGTAAAATATCATCAGCAGCAGTAGCCCCAGCACAAAAATCGGCAGCGAAAATCCGCCCACGCTAATCAGCCGCGCCAGCACGTCCTGCCATTTATCCTTTTTGACTGCTGACAGCGTACCAAACCATACGCCCGACAACACCACCAGGATAATCGTTACCAGTGCCAGTTGCACAGTGGCCGGCATATATTCTTTAATCGCTTGTGCGACGGGCATATTGGCACTTTGGCTATATCCCAGATCCCCGCTTAAGGCACTGCCTAACCAGCGGCCGTATTGCTTAAACACATTATCACGCAGGCCATATTTCTCAATGACTTCTTCTAAGGAGCCCATTTGCCGCGGGTCTTTGATGTACAAGGACGCGCGCATCTCCGGGCTTAAGCGTTGCGTTAAAAAGAATAACAGAAACGTAACGCCCAGCACCACCAACGGCAACAAGAGAAGTCTTCGGGTAATATAGCGCAGCATATTATTTATAGTTTAGCAATACTTCCAATGCTATTTGTGCTCCTAAAGAAAATTCTTTTATATTGACACTTTCCTGCGGCGTGTGGCAGTTGTCTATACCTAGCCCCAAATTAGGTGCCACCAAGCCATGGCTGCTAAACACATTGGCATCACAGCCGCCGCCGGATGAAGCGGCTTTCATCTTGACCCCGTATTTTTTAGCCGCCGCCAAGGTCAGTTTTACCGCCCAAGCACTAAGCGGTACATTTAATGCACCATAGCGCCGCGGCGTTTGAATATCAATGACCGGACGGGCTACTTTGCCGTCTATTTTTTTGGTAAATGCTTTGGCAGCTTTGGCAAAACAATCCTTCATGTGTTTAATTTGTTTTTGCAATTTTTTAGGGTTTAAGCTGCGCGCTTCGCCTGTTAGGTTAATTTTCGGCATGACGGCATTTACCACTTGTCCGCCGGATACAATGCCGAAATTGCACACGGTTTCCGCATCAATGCGGCCCAGTTTCATCATAGACAA
>CAJOLM010000064.1:0-464 GCA_905235355.1 uncultured Elusimicrobiales bacterium | reverse complement strand
CCCGTAATTTCTACAAAGAAATCGCTTACTTCCGGCCCGCGCACCAGTAATTCTTCCAACGGCTCATTATCTAAAATGAGTCCGTCTTTGGCTTTGATTTTAGAATAATCCAAATTTTTGGACCCGTACATACCGCTTTCTTCATCTAAGGTAAATACAAATTGCACGCCGCTATGCGCAAGCTTTTGCTCTTTGATAACATGAGCAATCTCCATCATAATGGCGACGCCGGCTTTATCATCTCCGCCCAGCACCGTGGTGCCGTCTGACGTGATGCGGCCATTTTTCACTTGCGGCTTTACACCGCGTCCCGGTTGCACGGTATCCATGTGCGCGGAAAATAAAAACGGACGCCCCGGACGGTTTCCCTTTAAGGTAGCAATAATATTTCCTTGCGCGTCAGAGCCGATTTTTTTGCCTGCTTTGTCTACATATACCTGGCAGCCTAACTTTTTCATTTCAGC
>CAJOLM010000063.1 GCA_905235355.1 uncultured Elusimicrobiales bacterium | reverse complement strand
GACTTATTTTAAGAGGATAAAAAGAGATTGTCTTAAATTGTTTCGGAAAACGTCGTCGGAATAGTCTCATATGTATTGAACCCTAACAGCCCTATTTTTACGCGTGCTTTTTGGCCTAAATTTCCCCCTTCTTTTCCATCAAAAAACGACAAAAAACACCCCCGGCAAAACCGGGGGTGCGTTATGTAGCAAATACTTACAGGCAGAATTGGCCTTTTTCGTAAATCAGGATTTTTTTGCCGCCTTTGACCGTGGCATGCACGGTTTTATCCTCAGTATTAATTAAATCCCAATGCAGGGCCGATTCATTATAGCCCAGCTTTTCCTTGAGCTTTTTATCCAGTTTGCGCACGTCGCCTGCGTATGTGTCGGCATAGCTCGATCCAATAGCCACATGGCAGTTGCCGTGTTTGCCGCCAAAATTTTCATCAAACAAAATATCTGCCATAAATTTGTCAATTTTGGAAAAGCGGCGGTCCGTCAAAGAGAACTCCCCAATTTGCGCCGCTCCGCGGTCCATAGCCAGCATCTTGCGCAAAAAATCTTGACCTTTTTCGGCGGTGGCTTTCACGCAGCGTCCGTTTTTAAATTCAAGCCTCATACCCTTTACATAATTGCCGCTGCGGTAGGAAGACAAATCAGCAAAATACACGCCGCGTGTACCGCGCCAATCGGGCGAGGTAAAAATTTCAAAGGACGGAATATTATTACCGCCGCCGGAAATAAAATTGCGTTTCTCTCCCATTAGCACTTCAAAATCCATGTGCGCCGTCTGTACGTTAATGCGCTCTATTTTTAGCCCATTGAGCCATTTGCCCGTTTCGGCAATTTGCGCCATCACTTCCTTCCATTTGGCGACCGGATTTTTTTCATTTAAAAAGCAGGCCTTAGCCACTTGTCCGGCATATTCTTTTAAACTTAATCCGGCTCTTTTGGCAAGCTCCTGCGTCGGATACATACACAAGGTCCATGAAAATTTGCCGTCTTGCTCGGTGCGGTCCAAAATCTCACGCAATTTTTTGCGCGCCACAGCCGCCTTGCCAATGCGGGCCGGATCCACTTTCTGAAGCGCGGTCAAATCTTCTGGCGCGAGCAACGCAATCATACCATTCAAATCCCCTTGGAACGTTTCTTCCCCGGCGGGCAAATAAGCCAGTTGTTTATCATCTGCTTTGCTGTACAAAGCGCGCTGCATGCTACCCGGCACCATAAAACGTACAGTGGTATTATATTTTTTATCCAGCAACCGTTCGTACACCGCCTGCAATAAAGGCAGCGCTGCTAAATCAGAGCGCAGCAGCACCGTATCATATTTTTTAAATTTACCGCCGCGGCGGGCATTTTCCATGGCCCAGACCATGACGTCTGCATAATTATCCATCTGTTTTTTGGTAAAAATCATATATTCCTCCTGGTCCTTATATAATGTTATAATACCAAATATAAAGTATAGGACGAAACTATGAAAAAATTTTACTGTCTGTTGGCTGCTTTACTGTGCGTAGCACCGCTTTGGGGTAGTATTGCTCCTAAGCCAGAAATGGATTTTACGTTCATATACCAAACCGAAAACAAACCGACCATCGTGGCAGAGATTAGCGAACAAATCCAATGCGAAGATAATCAATGTCTGCAAAATGACCCCCTTGGGCAATATGGTTTGCAAAAATTATATTGCGATACAGACAGCTGCTTTTCTATCGCCTATGAATATTGGCCGTTTCAGCAACTGGTACTCAATTTTTCCGACGGAGTGACCCGCACCAGCAATGTATTTGCTGCTCCTAAAAAACTTCGCAGTGCATTTAATGTAATTGTGCGGAAAGATGATCTGGTGGTAGAACCCACGGTTACTCCTTCCGGTATTAATGAATTATTGCGCGCAGACGCCTGGTTGTCTTTACTCATTATTTTGTTGACGGAAATTTTGGCGGCTATTGCTTATCTGTCTTATACCGGTAAAAGCTACCGCGTGTTGTATGCAGTTGTGATTGCCAATTTAATTACCATGCCGCTTTCCTGGCAGGTACTGGCGCCCATGGTGCCGGAGCCGTGGTTTATCTGGCTATTTTGCTTTTTGTTTGAAACGCTGTTCATTTGGTTATGTAACCGCAAATATGTCAGCCTGCGAAATGCAGCAGCCCTCAGTGTCGCTATCAATGTGACAAGCTATTCCATGGGCATCATTTTATCGTTTTTAATTGCCCCGTATTTATTCTAATTTGTACAACAGACAAAACACCCCGCCTTTGTGCGGGGTTTTTTATTAAAAGACCAGTAGCGTAACTGCCATGAGCATCATGCCGCCAATCACCCCGCCAATGACCGCATGACCATGTCCGTACTCGTGCGCGGTTGGCAGCAGTTCATCCAGTGAGATATACACCATAATCCCCGCCACCAGCGCAAACATGACGCCAAAAGCCGCCTCATGCAGTACCGAGCGCAACAGCAAGAACCCCGCTATCGCCCCCGTCGGTTCGGCTAGTCCGGAAAATGTGCTATACCAAAACGCCTTCTGTTTACTTCCCGTCGCGTGATATACCGGCAGCGCAACTGCAATGCCTTCCGGGATATTGTGTACCGCCACCGCCAGAGCAATAGAAATCCCTAGTGTAATATCTTCCATAGAGGCCATAAAAGTTGCCAGCCCTTCCGGGAAGTTATGTACCGCCAGCGCCAACGCGGTAAAAAGACCTACGTGTTTAAGCTTATTTTGCTGCTCCAGTGCATCAGCATGCACATGATGCGTGGGCATAAAGCGGTCAATCAGCCACGCCAACGCCACTCCGCCAAAAAATATCCCAACCGTTAGCCACTCCCCAGACGCGCCGTATAGCGCACCTAAAGACTCTTGCGCCTGCGGTATCATTTTCATAAAGGACACATACAGCATCACTCCGGCAGAAAACCCCAGACCGACAGACAACGCGGCAAAATTATCTTTTTTAATCACAAATGCCAGCAGCCCGCCCACACTGGTGGCGGCCCCGGCCAAAAAACTAAGTAGTAAAGCGGCGGTTACGGACGCAGTCATAATTTCATACTAGCAAACTGATCGTCTCTTTCAAACCGCAAAATAAGGTTATAGGAAAAAGGCCCGCCGAAGCGGGCCTTTGTAATACAAGGAAAGTTTATTTGGTTTCTTGTTTTTCAGCTACTTTCATATGCTCTAAATCTTCAATTAAGCTGAGCAAAGTAGGCTGCAGTTTGCTCACATATTCTTGCTCAAAGGTAGACAAGCGCTGCTCCATACGCCCCACCAGCTTTGTCAAATCAGCTATGTTTTTATCTTGCGCCAGTTTTTGTTCTTCCAGGCGGTAATGCAATTCTTTCACTTTTTCTTTTAGGTCCGTCACTTCCATAGCAGACGTGTTTTGCAACGAACTTAAAATAGACGCGCGCGACACAAAAGCCGGCTTGCTGACAGTCATTACCGTCATGTCTTCAGCCGGATAATCCAGGTCTGCTTCGCTAACCAAAGCAGCGCGGTATTTTGCCGTAAAATAAAACAGCAAAATGAAACACACAACAAATCCAATTAATTGAAAAAGCAGCGCATTTAACATAGTACCTATATCCTATCATATTTACAGGCAAAATGGTATGTTTGCCGGCTCCGACTGACAGCTTACTCATAAAAAGCTAAAATATATATATGGAACAAAATCTGGCCGACACTTTATTTGACCGTTTTTCTGCCGGGCGCACCCCCGCCAAGGAAGATTTTAACGCCTCTAAAATGTTTTCGCTGTTAGAGGACCCTTTTGGCGTGTGGTGTTCTTTCCATGCCCCAGCCGATCAAGCCGTGCCGGAAACCAACCGCTATGAAAACTTAAAGGTCCGCACGGACCGCCACAGCCGCGACGCGTGGATACGCGAGCATTTCCCCGGCGTGGTATTTATTACGGCTACCAGTGATACGGAGCGTTTTCAAGGTACGCTCAAGGCCATGTCTGAAGGACAGCCCGCTATTGCCAATGCTGCTTTGTGGAATTTGCCCAAAAACGTATATGGCGCGGTCAATTTACTTCAGCGCATGGAAGGCGGCAGCAGTATCTTTGGTCCGTATTATTACCGCATTGTGCAGTTCAAACGTGCGCATGATTTAAAAGAACATTACGCGCTGCAAGTATCGCTGCTTAATCATATTTTGGCAGAAATTCAGGGCTTTACCCCACGCTACAGCCTGGTGGAATTAAAAGGCAAAAATATGCAGGTGGACTATTTGGAGCACGAGCAGCGCCTGACGCGCGAGCTGGCCTATTTCCGCGCTATCCGCGACGGCAAAGTCAAGCCCGAAGCGCACAAACCGCCCAAGGCAGCCAGCGCGCCGTGGCGCGTATATGCCAACAAATTAATGGCAGAGACAAAAGATTTGCAAATGCTGCCGCACTTAAGCACCGAAATGCGCCAATGCCTCAAAATTTATGATATGTATAGTACCGACGATGTGGCACGCGCCGGGCTGGCTAAACTGCAAGGTTTACTGGAGGAACCGTACGCTTCAGATGCTTATTATACGTCAGTGGCGTATTTGCATCACAAGCCTGTGTTGCGCGCAACGGGGCATTTTCCACCGCCTACTAAAAAACATAATTTGTATTTTGATTTTGAAGCCACCGAAACTTTTACCAAAGACAATGTGTCCTTTGTGTATCTGATTGGCATTTGGGATAAGGAAGAGGATAAATATGTGTCCTTTGTAGCCAAAACGCCTGAAGAAGAAATTAAAATTTTTGAGCAGTTTTACGATTATGTCAAAGAGCCGGCTGACACCGCGCTGTATCACTGGACCGATTACGAAGTGCGCAAAATGCGCAAGCTCGCCCAAGAGAACAAACACGACAGCGAGAAATTAAATTTGCTTGTTAGCTTGTGCTATGACCTAAAAGTAGCCGTCAATAATGCCTTCTATTTGCCTGCTCCCAGTTTCTCTTTAAAAGCAGCCGCGCCCGCGTTTGGTTTTCAATGGCGGCAGGACGATTGCGGGGCCATGGACAGCATGGTCTATTTTACCAACTGGCTCAAAACCGGCAATGATGAACTGCTTAACAAAGTGCTCATGTACAACGAGGACGATTGCAAAGCCATGCTGTTTTTAGAAGACAAACTCAAAAATATAGAGGTATTAAATTTCTTATGAAACGAGAATTTGCCGTCTTACAAGAGTGCTTGAAAACCGCCGGAGCGATTGCAAAAAAGCGTTTGGGCAAGGTCAGCTACCAGCTCAAGGCCCGCGCCAATTTAGTCACGCAGGCTGACGTGGCATGCCAAAAAGCAATTTTAAAAATTATTCAGAAAAATTTTCCGCAGCATGATTTTTTGGCTGAAGAAAACGGACTCAAAAATACCGGCTCACCCTGGAAATGGGTCATTGACCCCATTGACGGCACTACCAATTTTGCCCATACCATGCCGCATTTTTCTGTTTCCATTGCGCTGGCATACAAAAATGAAATTGTATTGGGCGGCGTGTATGACGTGTGCAAAGACGAATTATTTTTAGCGCGAAAAGGAAAAGGCGCCACGCTTAACGGCAAAAAAATTCACGTCTCGCGCGTAAACAAATTAGAAAATGCGCTACTTGTGACCGGCTTTCCGTATGTACGCCAAAACCGCATGAAAGAGCTGCTGACGCGCTTTAAAAATTTCATCTTATCTTGCCACGATATCCGCCGCTTGGGTTCGGCTGCGCTGGATATGTGCTGGGTGGCAGCGGGCCGCTTTGACGGCTATTGGGAAGACTGTTTAAACCCATGGGATATTTCCGCCGGAAAACTGATTTTAGAAGAAGCCGGCGGCAAAGTAACCGATTTTTCCGGCAAAAAATGGACCCGCTTGGAGCGCTTTGGGCAGCAGACACTGGCTACTAATGGGCTCATACACCGGGAAATGTTTGATATAATAAAGTTAGATCGCTAAACGGGCAGACGCCTGGCGGGCTGCTCAGGTAGGTAGGGTAAAAAAGAGGGACCTATGGCTATTAGCGTAGTCAAACAATACAGCGTATTTTTGGTCAACGAACCGGGAACGCTAAAAACTTTTGCAGATTTAATCGTCAAGGAAAAGGCAAATCTCATTGCCATTTCCCAGGATGTTCGTTTTGACGCGGCCGTCGTGCGTGTGGCTGTTAAGCACAATGACGAAATCGGTCACGCACTGACCAAGGGCGGATTTACAAACGTCAAAACAGATGCCATTTGCATTGACACGCCGGACCGCGTAGGCATCATCCGCGACATTGGCGACATTTTGCACAAGAAAAACATTAACATTACCGCCATTTATGGTTCCGGCTCCAGCACAGGGCGCACGCGTTTTATTGTGGTAGTGAGCAATATCACCCAAGCATTAAGCGCGCTGGAAGCCTCCGGACTGTTTTAAGCTTTCCACTTGCACAGGAGAAACCCCCGCTCACAAGAGCGGGGTTTTTTACGGCAGATCATAGTGACGCCAGGTAGTCGGTGTGCTACTGTAGGTGGCGTTTTCTATTTTGGTACAAAAATCTCCGGCCGCAAAAGTGGCGTTCCAACGCTCTGTACAGAGAA
>CAJOLM010000062.1 GCA_905235355.1 uncultured Elusimicrobiales bacterium | reverse complement strand
TTAGTAGTCGTACTCATTATCGGCATACTGTCCGCTATCGCGCTTCCGCAATACCAAAAGGCAGTAGAAAAAAGCCGTGCGATGGAAGGCGTGATATTGGTAAGCAGTATTGCCAAAGCAAATCAGCGTTATTTTTTAGCAAATGGAAGTTACTCTTCCGATATTAATGATTTGGATTTAGATTTTCCGGGAGAAGATACAGCAGAAGGCGGAGTGGCAACCAAACTGACAACTTATTTCCGCTGCCGTTCTGCGGCTGTGGGCGCAGATAGTGATTATGTTATTGCTTTATGCCGTAGCAGAGATAATAAGGAGTATTATTTACAGGTATTGAAAAGAGATCCTACCCAAATTATATGCTCGGGGGATAATGATACGGGCATACAATGGTGTAAAACCTTTACGGGAAAAACAGAAGCTCCGTACACTTTTTGAAACCAAAGCCCACTCAAAATGAAACTCCCCAAGTGTAAGGTTGGGGAGTTTCATATCTGACGGTAAGAAATTATTTCTTAGCGGCTTTCTTGTCGGCGGGTTTTTCTTCCGCTTCTTTTTCAGCTGCCTTGCCATTGTAGTGATGGCCTAAATATTTGACGTACAGCTTGTCTTCAATTTCGGCCGCCAGCTGCGGGTTGTCCTTTAAATACTGGCGCGCATTTTCGGCCCCTTGGCCCAATTTCTCGTCGCCGTATAAGAACCAGCTGCCGCTTTTTTCCAAAATGCCGCACTCCACACCTTTGTCTAACAGGCAGGCCTCGCGGGAAATCCCTTCGCCGTGCAGCATGGTAAATTCGGCTTGGCGGTAGGGGGGTGCTACTTTGTTTTTAGTCACTTTGGCGCGCACACGGGTGCCGATTACTTCGTCGCCTTTTTTCAAGTTTTCAATGCGGCGCACATCAATGCGGACAGAGGAGTAAAATTTGAGCGCCAGCCCGCCCGGAGTCGTTTCGGGGTTGCCAAACATAACGCCGATTTTTTGGCGCAACTGGTTAATGAAAATAATACTCGTTTTGGTTTTATTCAAAATGCTGGTCAGTTTACGCAGGGCTTGGCTCATCAAGCGCGCTTGCAACCCGACGTGAGAGTCGCCCATTTCGCCTTCAATTTCAGCACGCGGTACCAACGCAGCCACGGAGTCAATAATAATCAAATCCACCGCGCCGGAGCGTA
The DNA here is from genome assembly GCA_905235355.1 of uncultured Elusimicrobiales bacterium. Lineage (GTDB taxonomy): Bacteria > Elusimicrobiota > Elusimicrobia > Elusimicrobiales > Elusimicrobiaceae > Avelusimicrobium. The sequence goes on along the minus strand of CAJOLM010000062.1, from coordinate 5,381 downwards.
CCAGTTTTTCGGCAATTTCCAAGGCTTGCTCGCCGGAATCCGGCTGGGAAATAAGTAGCTCGTCCACGTTTACGCCGATAGAAGAAGCATACACGGGGTCCAGTGCGTGTTCGGCATCAATAAAAGCGACTACGCCGCCGTTCTTCTGCGTGCTGGCGGCACAATGCAGCGAGAGAGTGGTTTTACCGCCTGCTTCCGGCCCGTAAATTTCAATTACGCGGCCGCGGGGGATACCGCCTACGCCCAAGGCCAAGTCCAAGGACAAAGCGCCTGTGGGAATAGCATCTACTTTTTTGACGTTAGCAGAACCTAACGTGGTAATGGCTTCTTTACCGAAGGCCTTTTCAATTTGCCCGAGGGCTAAATCCAATGCTTTTTGTTTATTTGCGTCCATGTTTCCTCCGTGAAAAAACGGTTATGCCGCCACCGGTTGGGTGGCTGCAGAGAAACCGAGTTTTTGGGTTTCTTTATCTAAGTCTACTAAAATTTTAGCTCCGGCTGCATACTGGCTGATTAAAATGTGCTCTGCCAGCGGATCTTCCAGCAGGCGCTGTATCGTGCGCAGCAAGGGGCGCGCGCCGTATTTCTCATCAAAACCTTGCTCAATGAGATATTCTTTGGCGGCGTCTGTCAGTTCCAGGGTCAGTTGGCGGTCTGCCAGTTTGGCCTGCACTTTGCCAAGCAGCAAGTCCAAAATCTGTTTGATATGCGTTTTGTTAAGCGCATGGAAAACCACAATTTCATCAATACGGTTGATAAACTCCGGATTGAAGGTTTTTTTGACGGCTTCCATGACGTGGCCGCGCATATCTTCGTGCTGTTTTTCTTCCGTAGCGGCTGTAAAACCTAAGGACGAGCCTTTGTTGGTAATTTCACGCGCGCCGACGTTAGAGGTCATAATAATCACGCAGTTTTTAAAGCTGACGCGGTGCCCCAAATTGTCGGTCAGTGCGCCTTCATCTAGCACTTGCAGCAGAATATTGTAAATATCCGGGTGCGCTTTTTCCAGCTCGTCTAATACCACCACGCTATACGGACGGCGGCGGACCGCTTCGGTGAGTTGGCCGCCTTCTTCATACCCCACATAGCCCGGAGGTGCGCCAATTAAGCGGGAGACAGCAAATTTTTCCATATACTCAGACATGTCAATACGCACCATGGCTTCTTCGTCGCCAAACAGGAACGAAGCAAGGCTCTTGGCCAGTTCGGTTTTACCCACGCCCGTCGGCCCCAGGAACAAAAACCCGCCAATCGGACGGTGCGGATTGCCAAGCCCCGTGCGGTTTCTGCGGATAGCCTGCGAAACGACTTTGACGGCTTCTTCCTGCCCGATAATGCGCTCATGCAGATGCTCTTCCATGTGCAAGATTTTATCGGTTTCACTTTGCGTCATGCGGGTAACCGGGATGCCCGTCCATTTGCTGGCTACCAGCGCAATATCCTCTTGCGTCACTTCGGTGACTTGGTCCTCGCGCTTTTTCTGCCAAGCATTTTTGAGTTCGTCTAATTGTTGTTTGAGGTTTTCTTCCGTGGCTTTTAAGCGGGAAGCTTCTTCAAATTGTTTATCACGCAGAGCCGCTTCTTTGGCTGCGGTGGCAGCTTGATATTTGCGCTGTTGCTCGCGGATTTCCGGCGGCAGCGAAGCGGTTTTTAAGCGTGCGCGGGCCCCTGCCTCGTCAAACAGGTCAATGGCTTTATCCGGTTGGGCGCGGTCTGTAATATAACGGTCAGCAATCGCGGCGGCTGCTTGCACGGCATCGTCGGTGTAGCGTACGTGGTGATGCTCCTCATATTTCGGGCGGATGCCAAGCAAAATCTGCACTGTTTGGTCCACGTCGGGCGGATCTACATTTACCGGTTGAAAGCGGCGTTCAAAGGCAGAGTCTGACTCAATATATTTGCGATATTCGTCAAAGGTGGTTGCACCGATACATTGTATCTCTCCGCGTGCTAGGGCGGGTTTAAGCATATTAGATGCGTCCATGGAGCCTTCGGCTGCCCCGGCACCGATTAACGTGTGCAGCTCGTCAATAAAAATGATGACGTGCTTGTCGGCTGCGGCTTCATCAATGATATTTTTTAAGCGTTGTTCAAATTCGCCGCGGTACTTTGTGCCCGCCACTACAGATGCCAAGTCCAACGCGAGCAGGCGTTTGTCTTCTAACACGGTGATATCGCCCTTGGCCATGCGCTGCGCCAGGCCCTCTACAATAGCCGTCTTGCCGACGCCGGGCTCGCCCAACAGCACCGGATTATTTTTGGTGCGGCGGGCCAAAATTTGTACCAAGCGTTCAATTTCATTTTCGCGCCCGATAACCGGGTCCAACGCTTCTTTTTTGGCTAGTGCCGTTAAATCGCGCGTATATTCATCCAAAGTAGGTGTTTGGCTTTTGGTTTTTTCTGCTTTGTGAGAAGGTAATTGTTCCGAGCGGAAAGTCGGGTCCGGGATGTCAACTTCCTCGTCCATTTCGTTATTGGCAGAGGCAGCTTCTTCAGCTAAATCTTGGGGGCGCGCCCCTTCTAAAAAGTTTAGTGTACTTTCGCGAATAGCATTTAGGGTGACGTCTAAATTTTGCAAAATGGTGCTGGCCATGCCTTCTTCCTCACGCACCAGGCCCAAGAGAATATGCTCCGTGCCGATATGGTCCATGCCCAGGGATTGGGATTCTTCCACCGCATATTCCAGTACTTTTTTGGCGCGCGGCGTGAAGGGAATTTCACCCAGCAGCATAATAGCATCACCGATGCCCACCATTTTTTCAATTTCCAGGCGCACTTTGCGGAACGTAACGCCCAGAGAAGTTAAAATTTTATTAGATACGGTGCCGTTTAAGGCGGTAAGCCCTAGTAAAATGTGTTCAGTACCGACGTAGTCATGATTAAGCCGTTTGGCTTCCTCTTGCGCGACGAGAATAATTTTTTGCGCATTTTCAGTAAATCGTTTTGCCATCGTAACCCCTTAATTTTTAAAGCCCTACTCGTTATATAAACATTATATAAAATCTAGTGCAAGGTGTGCGTATACATTGTGTGGTAAATATGATTAAAAGAAGCATTTGGATGCCCCTTGACAAACTACTAATTAATTTGATATAATTATGCTAATCAAAAAGATTTATTCTGCTTATCTAAAAGATGTGTCCTCTGTTGTTAATTAATTTCTTATGGTGTATTAACCAGCCGTAAATCCTGCAGATCTTCCCGAATTATCAGTCATAGAAGGAGATAAACTATGGATAAAATAAAATATCATCCCCAACAGGATGTGTTTCGTCTAATTGATGGAAAAAAACAGCGTGTCACGCCGTATCGTTTCGGGCAGCGGGAGCAAGAGAACCTATCTGCCCCAAAACCGCAGCAGCAACCGCTCAAAGGACCGTATATTAAATCTATTGTGTTTAATGGAATATACGTCATCACTACGGCTGTGGATGAAAAAGGAAAAGAAATAGTACAAGAGTTACCCGCTGTATCTGGTGAGCCACGTTTTGGAGATGAATTTGACTATTCCAAATATCGCCAAGAATTACTTAGCGGTCCTATACCTGAAGGAAACTACAAAATTAATCCGCAGGAAGTGCAACGTCCGACATTGAAAGATGATGTTGTCTCCTTAGCAGGGGGGCTAATTCATAAAGACATAGGTAAGTTTCCGGGCGGTCGCCGTTCTTGGGGGGATTGCCGTATTGCTATTTCGCAAAGTGACAAGCAGGCAAAAGAAACCGGGCGAGGAAATTTTTTTATTCACGGTGGAGATGAGCCGGGCAGCCTAGGTTGTATTGATTTGCAACATGGGGAAAAAGCATTTTGTGGATTTATTGAAAAATACCGTGGAAAAAACCAAAAAGAAGTTCCTTTAGCCGTGAAGTACTTGGATGAAGTGAAGGATGTACCGGATGATGAATTCTAAAATAAAAAAGCGGAAGAAATAATTAATTAAATTATGTTATAATTTAAATATGGTATATAACCAATTATAACTATATTTACTACTTGGATGGGTTATGAAAATTGTTAACCGCTTATTTTTCTACGGATTAAGTTTATTTTATATCTGGTATATGCTTTTTGAATTGCCGGGTGACTTGGAATTTATTAAACATGCCACATTTTACCAGCATGAAATGGGATTTTATGTCTACCGGATATATACTTATATAGAACTGATATACCTGGCTATGCTGACCGCGTGGATAGGAAGCACACAAGGAAGTTTCGGACGTAAATTTATGTGCTGGTTTTGGCAAGTGGTATTGTTTATGTATTTTATCACCGCTATTTTTCATATTTTTTGTCCGGCCGTGTTGGGACCCGGAGAGGTGCAAACGTTGGAGCAATCTCTTTTAGAGGTGGTGAAAGGTATAGGCTGGGCGGTATGGAGCGGATGGGGATTATATCATCTGTATAAATATCGAGTCATGCCGCGTGCCGAAAAGATTTTTCACATTGTAGTGGCGGTTTGTTTTTGGAGTCCGATTGTGTGGAGAGGTATATCTATGGTAGTGGCGTCTGCGGGAATATGATGAAAATAAAATATGCTAGATATACTAATTGGGGAAGACCATCTTGTGAAGATAGTACATTGGATTAAGAAAACAATTTCTGTCCTAGTGGATTTGGCATGTCGGCTTTTTCTGATACAGGCTGTGTTGAGTATGATATATGCCACATGTAGGCTATCTCAAACTCCCTTCGCTTCTTTACAAAATATTTCTATTTTTGATGAGTCAGCTTGTCTTACTAAATTTTACGTAGATCAATTTGCTAGTTATTATTTAGCGGGGTTGGAAATAGTGCTTTTAGCCAGAGGGGTATGGCGTTTAAAACCGTTTACAAGGACGTTTTTGGTGTGGTTTTGGAATTGGCTGTTTATAGAAACGGCTATAGGCCCCTTTCTGGATATGCAGTGTCCTACTTATTTCTTCTGGCCGGATGGATATTACAGCCCTTCTGCGCGTGCTTTGGTAACAGGGGTGTTGACAGGTATATGGTGTCTGATCGCATTGTATCAATTGCATAAATATCCTGTATTTTCCAAAACCAGAACAATCATACATTGGGTAATATTTATTTTATGGCTGACAATAGCCCCGTGAGACGTTTTGAGGCAACAAGATGCATAATAGAGGCCGAGTCCTATACTAAAGTAAACCCCCTTATTTTAAGGGGGTTTTTCTTGTCGGAAAATGCGTGCGCAAACATAGGGCTTGACTTGTTTTTTTTTTTTGATACAATACGGGGGTATGGTGATGTTGTTGTGTCGTCATCCCGCAGTGTTTTTATGCGGGATATAAAAGGTTGCCATCCCCGAAATTTGTAATCGGGGATCTCATCCTTAAAAAAGTAGTTGAGGTCTCCGATAAAAGCACTCGGGGACGACA
>CAJOLM010000061.1 GCA_905235355.1 uncultured Elusimicrobiales bacterium | reverse complement strand
TAAAAGGTTTTTATTTTAGCACTCTTTATCTTTGGCTGCTAATAGTATAGCACAATGAATTTATTTTTGTCAACCCCTTTTTCAGACTGCTAATTTTGAAAGACAAGAGATATAAACAAGAATAATCACCAAAACGCTAGTTCGCATAACACGCATATGAAGAACTACAATTAGGGAATCCTATACTCTTGCAAAAATTCGCTTCCTCAGAATCATCATAAAAACACCACAAACCCTTGTCAGCTATGCTGTATGAAAAATCACCTGTAATTTCCACATTTAAGGATCCAAACAGGGGCGTAGCATAAAATGTCACTCCATCATCGGTCTCATATTGCCAGTATTTAGTATTAAAACAGACACCGCCGTTTTCGCAGTCGTCACCGCTTAAAATCGGAGAAGGCGCGTCAAAATTAATAAAATTACTTTGTGCATAAGCATCACAAGCACGATTATTAGCATCTACACTCCTGCTGCCGTTTTCCAAAAAACATAATTCCAGTCCATTATGAAGAGCTGTAAATATCGTTTTTACTTCGCTTACACGCGCCTTTATAACCGCTTTATTATACTGCGGTAGCGCGATGGCAGATAAAATACCGATAATTAAGACAACTACTAATAACTCAATAAGCGTAAAAGCTTTTTTCATACAACACTCCTTTTGCTTAATTTAACTACCTGCACATTGTATCATATCAAAAAAAAAAAACAAGTCAAGGCCTATTTTCAAACAAATAAAAACATATAAAAATCAATTAGTTAAACAGGTTCATGGCCTTTTCCAGGCCGTCAGATAAGTATACGTCTAACGCTTCTGTCGCGCGCGAGATCGCGCTCTCTAAAGTAGGGATTTCCGCCTTAGCAAATTTGCCCAGCACATAATCAGCCGCGTCCATATATTCCGGCTTGGGGCCAATGCCTACGCGCAGCCGGGCAATTTTGTCCGTACCCAGTTGCTCAATAATGTGTTTCATACCTTTTTGTCCGCCGGCGGAACCGGACGCACGCAGGCGTATATCGCCTAAAGGCAAGGAAATATCATCAAAACAAATCAATAGTTGCTGCGGTGGGATTTTGTAGAACCGGGCCAGCCCGCTAACGAGCTGACCCGATAAATTCATATACGTTTCCGGCTTGGCGAGCAATACTTCATGTCCGCTGACGGAAACTTTGGCATATTTTCCTAAATTTTGCCAGGACTGGAAATCCGCCCCTTTTTGTTGGGCATAGGCGTCCACTACCCGAAACCCGGCATTGTGACGGGTTTTTTCGTACTGTGCGCCCGGATTACCCAGCCCGGCAATTAGGAATAAAGCCAATTTATTTCTTGTCCGCTGCTTCGGCGTTCTTGGTCAGATTGCCGTCAGCATCTTTTTTGCCCTTGGTGGAAGAGCTTTCCGGTTGGGCATCAGCAGCCGCAGCAGGTGCAGCAGCCGGTTCTTCATCTTTCAAGATGGTCAAGTGTACTACTGGGGCTTGGGGGTCTGTAATCAGCTCTACGCCTTCCGGTAGTTTAATATCACCCGCGACGATACCGGTGTTGATGGTCATCGGGGTCATATCCACTTCAATTTCATGCGGAATTTTGCTTACCAAAGCGCGCACTTCAATTTCGCGCAAGATGTGTTCCACCATAGCTCCATAGGCTTTCACGTCCGGAGATTCGCCCACTAGTTTGACCGGCACGACGACGTTCATCTTGTCTTTCAAAGATACACGTTGGAAATCGGCATGAATAGGCAAGTCGGTCACTACGTGAAATTGTACTTCCTTCACCAGGGCCTGTTCTTTGCCGTCCGGCATATTGATTTCCACGATTGTGTTTTTACCCGCCTTCATGATTTGTTCCAAATCCTTGCGGCTAACCGTGATGCTTACGGGTTCTTTGTGTCCGCCATAGATAACGGCCGGAATATTTTTTTCCGCGCGGATTTTGCTCAGCGCGCCTTTTACACCCTCGCCCGTTCTAATAGCAGCATTAATTTTCATTTCTTCCATTTTCTTTACTCCTTATTATTTATAAAAACTAATTAAACATATCACCAATAGAGCGCCCGTCATGATTGCGCTTAATGGCATCTGCAAAGATATACGATACGGACAGCGTTTCCACTTTCGGTCCCAAATCCCGTATCGGCAGCGAATCTGTAATGATTAGTTTTTTAATAGCTGATTGGTTGATTTTATCCACGGCATTGCGCGAAAGCAACCCGTGCGAGCAAGCGGCATATACTTCGCGCGCGCCTGCTTCTTTAATTTTATTGGCCACCGAGATCAGCGTTCCCGCCGTATCTACGATATCATCAAAGATGATAGCCACTTTGTCCTTTACGTCGCCGATAACATTATATACCACCGCTTCGTTGGGTTTGGGGCGGCGTTTATCAATGATAACCAGCCCCACATCCAGTCTGGCGGCAAATTTGCGGGCGCGTTCCACACCGCCCACGTCCGGCGAAATAACGACCAAATCGTCCCGTTTAAAATCTTTAAAGTAATCCAAAAATACGCTGCGTGCGCGCAGGTGGTCCACCGGGATATCAAAAAATCCCTGGATTTGTCCCGCGTGCAGGTCTAGCGTCATAATGCGGTCGGCGCCCGCCTCGGCAATTAAATTGCTGACCAGTTTAGCCGTAATGGGTACGCGGGCGGCTGCCTTGCGGTCGGCACGCGCATAGCCAAAGTATGGGATGACCACATTGATGCGTCCCGCGCTGGCGCGTTTAAACGCATCCACCATAATCAGCAGCTCCATCAAATTTTCATTGGTCGGGGGGCAGGTGGACTGGATAATATAGCAGTCATGCGCACGGACAGATTCCAAAATTTGCACGTCAATTTCGCCGTCGGCAAAACGCTTTACGTGAATTTTGCCCAGCTCCATATTTAAATGGCCTGCAATCTTTTGGGCTAAAGCCACATTGGAATTGCCGGAGAAAATACACAAATCTCCGTTTACGATTTTAATCATTTTTGATACCTTTGTTTTCTAATACAACCTGGCGCGAGCGTGCGATAGCCAAGGCGTTTTCTGCTACGTCCTTGGTAATCGTGGAACCGGCGCCGATTTTACTATACGGCTTTATTTCTACAGGTGCAACAAAATTGGTATTAGACCCTACAAAACAATGGTCTCCAATCACCGTGCGGTGTTTTTTCTGCCCGTCATAATTGCAGGTAATGGTCCCCGCACCGATATTCACTCCGGCGCCCATGTCAGTATCTCCAATATAGGTCAAGTGATTAACCTTGGAGCCTTCCCCAATGACGGATTTTTTAACTTCCGAAAAATTGCCCACTTTGGCTTTGGTTTTTAGTTCTGCCCCCGGGCGCAGGCGCGCATACGGGCCTACCTCACAGGTAGTGGCGACCACGCTGTCATCACAATAGCTGCCCATGCGGATAATGACATTGTCTGCAATTTGGCAGTTGCGTATCATGACGCCGCCTTCTATTAAGCAGTTAGCGCCAATGGTCGTATTTCCTTGAATATAAGTACCGGGGAAAATGGTGGTATCGGCGCCGATTTGCACGCCGGCTTCAATATAGGTATCTTCCGGGCGGATTAGGCGCACGCCGTCTGCCATCAGCTTGGTATTAATGCGGCGCTGCATCAGGATTTCTGCCTGTGCCAGTTCGGCACGGCTATTGACGCCCAATGCTTCGGTTTCATCCGGCAGTGCATAAACGGCTACCGGTTTGCCGGCTTGTTTAATAAAAGATAAAGTGTCGGTTAAATAAAACTCGTGCTTGGGCCCTTGCGGGGTTAGTTTGGCTAATGCTGCTGTTAAATCCTGGCTGTTAAATACGTACATACCGCCGTTTACTTCCGTAATGCGGCGCGTGGCAGCGTCTGCGTCCGCTTCTTCTACAATGCAATCAAAATTGTCCTCTTTGCCGCGCACAATACGGCCATAGCCTGTGGGATTAGCCACTTGCATACTTAACACCAAAGCCCCAGCCTTTTTGTCCGCCGCCAGGGTAAGCATATTTTCCAATGTTTCCGGCAAAATCAAAGGCACGTCCCCATTGAGCACGAGGACTTGTTCAAAGCGGCTAATGGCTTCTGACGCGGCACGCACCGCACCGCCGGATCCGTTTAATTCTTTTTGCTCGGCAAACAGTACAGGAGCGGTAATGCCCCATTTCTCCACATTTTCAGTAACGCTACCCATGACCGCAGCGGCTTCATGCCCGACCACAACGCAAATCGCGCCCGGCCCCAATGCTTGGGCCGCACGCAAACTATGCGCAATCATGGGAACACCGCACACGGGGTGTAGCGGTTTAGGAAGGGAAGACTTCATTCTAGTGCCTTTACCGGCGGCTAGAATAAGTACACATAGATTTTTTTTGGCTACCATTTTGTTTAACTCTTGCCTAAAAAGAATCACATCAAAAATTTGGTACAAATATTATAGCAAATTATGAGCAACATACAATACTTTCTATAAAATACGTCGGCAACACCGCACAAACATTTCTCTGTATCATATCTTTTTAACTATCCAACCCGTATTTGCTATAATAGAAATACTATGGAACATATTTTAGTCAAAATAATACTTGCCATGGTTTTGGGCGGTATCATGGGGCTGGAGCGTCAGTACAATGACAAGCCCGCCGGATACGCCACCAATTCTATCATCTGCGTCGGCGCGACGCTGTTTACCATTTTGTCTTTATACATGGGCGAAATGGGTGGCGACCCGGGTCGTATCGCAGCGCAAATTGTTTCCGGCGTGGGTTTTTTGGGCGCAGGTGCGATTTTGCGCGAGGGAAATAAAATTTCCGGCTTGACTACCGCCGCCGGTGTGTGGTTGGTGGCGGCTATCGGCATGGCCGTCGGGTACGGGCAATATATGCTTGCCGCCGGCGCGTGTGCGCTCGTGCTGCTCATGCAACTGTTTGCACGCCGCACCTTGGGTATGGTGGACCGCTTGCGCCGCTACGATACCATTTATTTAACCTGCAACCCGAAATGGGATGTAGTCACCAAAATTTGCCAAGAAATTGAAAAGCAAAACATACAAATTTTGCGCAAAGAAGTAACCAAACATGACCAGCATTTTTCCGTCACGCTCGTGGCCACGTTTACAGACAATGAGTTTCTGCAAGTGACCAAGCATATCCTGGAAATGCCCGACGTGTATAGTTTGTACAAATAGGAGAACACCGCTTTATGTCACAAGACAATATTCCTTTGTTTAATTTGCAAAAACAACATGAGTCGTTAAAAAAAGAATTAAATGCTGCCGCGTTGGATGCGCTTAATTCCATGCATTGGCTTTTAGGCCCGCAAACCGAAGGATTTGAAAAAGATTTTGCCGAACTCATTGGCGTGAAACATTGTATCTCTTGTTCCTCCGGGGCAAGTGCTATTCAAATTGCGCTGGGTGCTGCCGGCATTGGCGAAGGCGACGAAGTAATCACCACGCCGTTTACGTTTATTGCCACCACGTCTTCTGTTTCTCTGACGGGGGCGAAATTTGTATTTGCCGATATTAATCCGCGCACGTACAACATTGACCCCAAAGATATTGAGCGCAAAATTACCAAAAAAACCAAAGCCATTTTGCCCGTACACTTGTACGGTTATCCGGCGGATATGGACGCTATTATGAATTTAGCGCGCGAGCATGATTTAAAAGTGATTGAAGATTGTGCCCAGGCGCATTTGGCTACCGCCGACGACGTAAAAGTGGGTGGCATTGGCGACGCAGGTGCGTTTAGCTTTTATCCGAGCAAAAATTTAGGCGCGTGCGGAGACGCCGGTGCTATCACCACTAACGACGACGAAATTGCCGACCGCTGCCGCAGTTTGCGCCATAGCGGCCGCGCCAAACACAAAGCTTATGAATATGATTTGGAAGGTTCCACCTTGCGTATGGACGAAGTGCAAGCCGCCATTTTGCGCGTGAAAATCAAACACTTGCAAGATTGGACCGACGCCCGCCAAAAAGTGGCTGCCTGGTATGAGGAAGGTTTGCAAGGTCTGCCGGTGGTCACCCCGCCGACGCCGCCGGCCGGATATTCCCAATCTTATTACGTCTATACCTTGCGCGTGGAAAACCGCGACGCACTGCAAGCGTATTTAAAAGAGCATGGTATCGGGTCAGCCGTGTATTATCCGGTGCCGCTGTACAAACAACCAGCATACAAACACTTGGGCTTTAAAGCAGCCGATTATCCCAACGCTGAAAAAGCCGCCAAAGAAGTGTTGTCTATCCCGATGTTTCCGGAACTGACGGAAGCGCAAGTGGCCCGCGTGTGCGACACTATTCGCGCTTTCTACGAGAAAAAATAAATTTTTCTGCTAGCATACAATACCCCGCGTTATATAGCGCGGGGTAGTTTTGTTTCTCACTAACAACAAGTGCCGAAAAAAATGCTTGACAAATCAAAAAAAAAAAACAAAATATAGTATGCCTTTCGTAAGGCACTTTTGTATGCAAGCAAACAGGAGAATATTATGCACATGACAAAAAATGGAAAGAGAAATATAAAAAATATGTCATTCCTATAAAAAATATGTCATTCCCGAAATCTGTAATCGGGAATCTCAACCTTAAAAAAGCGGATGAGACCCCCGATACCAACCCTCGGGGGTGGCATCACGCATTTACGCACTCCTCGTCATCCCGCAGTGTTTCTATGCGGGATATAAAAAATAATTGTCGTGCTGAGTCGTCTTTGCTCAGCACCCCGGTCGTTGCTTGGAAACAACGAGGTCCTGAGCAACAACACCTCAGGACGACACGTCGTGGTGCCTTCACACTCATTGAGCTGCTTGTCGTCGTACTCATCATCGGCATTTTGTCTGCCATCGCGCTGCCGCAATATACAACAGCAGTGGAAAAAGCACGCGCTACGGAAGCACTTATTAATCTACGGCATGGCATACAAGCTCGTCGCTTGGATTTGTTACAAAATCCAAACAGTGATACGGCTGCAAAAGATATTATGGAATTAACAGGTGGCTCATGGTCAGCGGATGGTAATTCCTATTGTACCAATAATTTTGTTTATAGTTTCTTGACCTTTATAAACAGGGCTGCTGTGTACAGAGGAAAAACTCCTTCCTCCGGTTGTGATGGAACTGTGGAAGATGCGCAATACTTTTTAGTAATCGTTGCAAATTCAGATGGGACAGAAGAAAAAAGTTGCCAATATTTTTCTGATTTAGGCGAAAAAGTATGCAAAAATTTAGCAGGACAAGGATTTGAGGTAAGTACACCTATTCTGTAAACGCCGTATTTGGTTGCTAGTATTACCACAAAAATAGCTACTGTTAAACCCCCCGCCTTTTGATGCGGGGGTTTTGTTTCAATATACTTACAACAACTTTGTTTTCAGGCGGCTGGCTAAATTGTCCAGCTCTTCCAGCGTGTGGTACTGAATAATCAGCACACCTTTGGACATTTTCCGCCCATAGCGCACTTCTACCTTGGTGCCTAGCGCAGCTTGCAGGTCTTGCTCAAAAGACACCACCTCGGGCGGTTTTGGCAATTTTTCAGCTGCCGGAGCCACCAGCGCACGCGCGGCATCTTCCGCCTGGCGCACGGACATTTTAGTCTTTTTCATGCGGCTAAATAAAATCTCCCGCTTGGA
>CAJOLM010000060.1 GCA_905235355.1 uncultured Elusimicrobiales bacterium | reverse complement strand
CCCCATTTAATAACTTCTAAACTACCACATTTACGACATACTTTTTTATCATACCTGTCTCCAAAAATAATGTTAAATCATTTCTAGGACCGTATTACCCAGATTTTTGTCTATTAGACCCTATATTTTGTTTTTTTTTTTTGATTTGTTAAGCGTTTTCTTTTTCTCGTTGGAGAATAGACAATAAAAGGGGTAGTTCGGTGTGGGCAAACAAGTCAAGCCTCCAAAACAAAAATTTTCCTTAAATACTATAAAAATCTATAAAAAGGATTAGTGTGTTCTCCTAATGTAAAAAAGTTCACAAAATCCTTGCGCTTTATAGTAAATTTTCCTTTAATATAAGAGGTAGGATTTTTGCAATCGCTACAGGACAGATTTGTATAAACACAACTAACTATGAGGAAAAACATGACCAAACATAATCATCTTTGGGTGCTGATGTTGGCGGCAGGGCTGCTGACACTCGGCGCTTGCAGTAAAAAACAAGCCGCGCAGGAAGATGTCGTTTTGCCTGTGACGGCTATACAGGTATTAAAGACCGATTTACCGTGGAATATTGAATATCCGGCGCAAGTGGCCGGCTCTTTGCAAGTGCAAGTGCGCGCGCAAGTGGGGGGCATTTTAAAAGCCCGTTTGTTTGATGAAGGCGCATATGTGCAACAAGGCACACAGCTTTTTCAAATTGATCCGGCGGAATATGAAGTGGCTTTGCAACGCGCGGAAGGCTCTTTGGCACAGGCGAAAAGCGATGCAAACCGCACACAGCGCGACTATGAACGTATGAAAAAACTCCGCGCCGATAATGCCGTCAGCCAAAAAGATTATGACGATTCCTTGTCTGCTTATGAAGCTGCACAAGCTGCGGTGCAAGTGGCACAAGCCGGTGTCAATGATGCCAAAATTAATTTGCAATATACCCAGGTGCTGGCTCCTATTTCCGGCATTACCGGCAAAGAAGCACAATCTGTAGGAAGCTTGGTTTCTCCGGCGGGAGACGGACTGCTGACCACTATGGTACAAATTCAGCCGCTGTGGGTAAATTTCTCTATGCCTGCGTCGCAATTTTACAAGCTAGCACAAGGATATACCGAGGGTAAAATTTCTATTGATGAAACGGGCAAAAACCCGGTATATGTAGAAGCCGTTACTTCGGACGGCCGCGTGTACCCGGAAAAAGGATCTATCATTTTCTTTGACAGTAGCGAAGACGTCAGAACCTCGTCGCTGGCTATGCGTGCAGAATTTCCGAACCCGGAAAACCGCCGCATGCTTATGCCCGGTCAATTCGTACGCGTGCATTTAATTGGCGCGGTATATAAAGATGCGGTGCTGGTGCCTTCCTCTGCCGTGTTAAATACGCCGACGGGCAATTTAGTCTATATTATTAAGGAAGATAATGCCGTCGCGGCTCAGCCGGTTACCGTGCAGCTGCAAGACAATATGTATATTGTGACGGAAGGGCTGAAAGGCGGCGAAAAAATTATTTCCGAAGGGTTGATCAAAATCCGTCCGGGCATGAAGGTGAACGCCACGATGCAAAAGTTTGAGTTGCCCGCGTCTGCTGCTGCACCTAAAATACCCGCTGTTACAGTAGATGATGCGGATGTTGCTGCGTTTGACCAGGCGCTTGAGCATGACGAAACAGGGGACGAACAAGTCCTGCCGGAAGCGGTCACGCGCGGTTACGTGTCGCAAGAGACGGCTAATGCTACCCAGCCGGCTGCCAAATAAGGGGCGCGCATATGTTTTCTAAATTTTTCATTAACCGGCCTATTTTTTCTACCGTTATTTCACTGCTGATTTTGCTGGCAGGTATTGTATCTATTACCTCGCTGCCGATTGAGCAGTATCCGAATTTAACTCCGCCATCTATCCAGGTGTCGGCCCAATATCCGGGAGCCAGCCCGGAAGTGATTGCCGATACCGTCGCCGCACCGATTGAACAACAAGTCAACGGGGTAGAAGACATGCTGTATATGAACTCCACCTCGGCGGCTAACGGCAATATGGACATGTTGGTGTATTTTAAAGTCGGTACGGACCCGGACCAGGCCATGATTAACGTCAATAACCGCGTGCAATCAGCCACTACGTCTTTGCCGGAAGATGTGCGCCGTTACGGGGTAAACGTGAAGAAGCAATCTTCTGCCATTTTGCTGTTAATTGCCATGTACTCGCCGACCGGGCTTTATGATACCACTTACATTGGTAACTATGCACTGGTTAACGTGGTAGATGATTTAAAACGTATTGAAGGGGTGGGCGACGCGCAGGTAATGTCTGCTAATGACTATTCTATCCGCATTTGGCTTAAACCCGATATTATGAGCCAGCTGGGTTTGTCAGTTACTGATATAATGGCTGCCGTACAGGAGCAAAATACACAACGCGCCGCCGGAAAAATCGGCCAGCCGCCGTTAACGGTTAGCGTGGACCGCACCTACACCATTGTGGCGCCGGGCCGTTTAAAAGACCCTGCTGAATTTGAAGAAATTATTTTACGTGCTAATCCGGACGGCACTTCCTTGCGTTTAAAAGATGTGGCTAAAGTAGAACTAGGCAGCCAAACGTATGAATTTTCCGGCTCGTATAATAATCAACCTGCTGTACCAATAGGCGTGTTTCTTTCGCCGGGTGCTAACGCAGTGGCGACGGAACAAGCCGTACTTAAACGTATGAAAGAATTGTCGGCGAATTTCCCGGGTGGTCTTGAATATAAAGTGGCTTATGATACCACGCTGTTCGTCAACGCCTCTATTGAAGAAGTTATCCATACATTAATTGAAGCTATGATTTTGGTGTTCCTGGTTATGTATTTGTTCTTGCATGACTGGCGCGCTACGTTAATTCCGTGTCTGGCGGTGCCGGTGTCTATCGTCGGTGCGTTTGCCGGGATGTTACTGCTAGGGTTTTCTATTAACACGCTGACGCTGTTTGGGTTGGTGCTTGCAATTGGTATCGTGGTAGATGATGCTATCGTGGTTATTGAAAACGTGGAACGTATCATGCACGAGGAGCATCTGCCTGTCAAAGATGCTACCATTAAAGCAATGGACGAAGTGACTGGGCCGGTAATTGCTATTGTGCTGGTGCTGTGTTCTGTGTTCGTGCCGGTGGCGTTCATGGGTGGATTTACCGGGGTGATGTATCAGCAGTTTGCTATCACGATTGCAGTATCCGTGGTCATTTCCGGGTTAGTGGCACTCACGTTGACGCCTGCTTTGTGCGCGCTGCTGCTCAAAGACATGAAGCCCAAAACAAGCGGATTTTTCTTCCACTTTGATAATTGGTTTAACAAAGTAACCGACCAATATACGGGCCTGGCTGCCTTTTTTATCCGTCGGATTCCGGTGGCTATTTTGACGGTGCTGCTCATTTGGGGGGCCGCAGCGGGGCTGTTTAAAATTGTGCCGGGCGGGTTGCTGCCAGATGAAGACCAGGGTATGATTATGGCCGCTACCATATTAGATCCGTCCAGCTCTTTAAACCGCACGGAAAAGGTGTCGGACCAATTACAAAAAATTATTCAAGAGCAGCCCGCTGTCAAAGAGGAACTGACTTTTGCCGGGTACGATATGCTCAGCAGCACAATGAAAAGCAACTCCGTGGCGTCCTTCATTACGCTTAAACCTTGGAAGGAGCGCAAAACGCCGGCTCTTTCTTCCTTTGGAACGGTAGCTGCGATTGCCGCGTTAGGTGCGGCGCAAATCCCGGGTGCAGTAGTTATGCCGTTCAATCCGCCGCCGGTATTAGGTATGAGTACGACGGGCGGATTAGAGGGTTATATCCAAAACCGCGCCGGAACAGGCAGTCAGGCTTTGGCTGCCAAAACGAGCGAATTTATTGCCGCAGCCGAGAAAAAGCCGGAACTGTCCAGCGTGACGACGACTTTCTCTGCTGCCACGCCGCAATATGAATTAAAAGTAGATGAAATCAAGGCTATGTCTATGAATGTGTCGCTGTCAGAATTATATAACACGATACAAGGCACGTTCGGTACAGCCTATGTAAACGATTTCACTAAATTTAGCCGCAGCTTTAAAGTAATCATGCAGGCGGAAGGGGACTTCCGCGCTCGTCCCGAACAGTTGGGCGAAATTTACGTCCGCTCGCAAGCAGGGGATATGACTCCACTGGCGGCTTTTGTGACGCTGACCCCTATATTGGGGCCGGATATGGTGGAGCGTTTTAACGCGTTTCCGGCGGCTAAAGTGATGGCAACCCCTGCGGAAGGGTACAGCTCCGGCCAGGCAATTGCGGCTATGGAAGAAGCAGCCAAAGAAACCTTAGGGGAGAACTTTACACTTTCCTGGACAGGTACCACCTATCAGGAAACGATTAGCGGCAGTTCGTCCAGCTTTGCGCTGATGCTGGGTATGCTAGTGGTGTTTCTCATCTTGGCAGCGCAGTATGAAAAATGGGGACTTCCGTTTGCGGTTATTTTGGCTGTTCCGTTTGGTATGTTCGGCGCACTGCTGGGTACTTATTTGCGCGGGCTGAATAATGATATTTATTTCCAAATCGCGTTGGTGGCCCTGGTCGGGTTAGCGGCCAAAAACGCTATTTTGATTGTAGAATTTGCCGTGATGATTAAAGAGCAAGGAGCTAGTGCTTATGACGCTGCTGTGCAAGCGCTTCACTTGCGCTTTAGACCGATTATCATGACCTCACTAGCGTTTATTTTAGGCTGCGTACCATTGGCGATTAGCAGCGGTGCCGGTGCAGCCAGCCGCCACTCCATTGGTACGGCAGTGGTGTTTGGTATGTTGGGTGCTACGGCGATTGCGCCTATGTTTATTCCCACCTTTTTCTACTTGATTTCTGGGGGCCGTAAAGACAAGAAACAAGTGCAGACACAAGAAAACAAGGAGGCTGTACGTGATATTTAAGAAATTTTTTCCAGCCGCTTTAAGCGCGCTGCTGTTAACCGGTTGTGCATTAGGGCCTAATTATAAACGCCCGGAAATGGACTTGCCTACTAAACATAGTGAGGAAAATTTTAGCGTTTTCCAAAACTACCAATGGTGGGAAATGTTCCAGGATGAAACCTTGAACCAATTGGAAAAAGAAGCCCTGCATTATAACCGGGATTTGCGCCAAGCCATTGCCCGGGTGGAACAAGCGCGCGCCGGAGTGACCAGCGCGGTGGCTGACCAGTTGCCGGTGATCGGGTTGCAAGGCGGCAGCGGGCGTGCAGGCAATTATTATGGTTCCGGACAGACGGCAAGCAGCGGTACGGCAGTAGCTGCGTTTGAACTGGATTTGTGGGGCAAATACCGCCGCTTGAGTGAGGCGGCCCGTGCGCAATTACTGGCAACTATGACCGCCAAAGATACGGTGCTGTTGTCTTTAACGGCGCAAGTAGCGACGGCGTATTTTTCCTTGCGTATGTTAGATGCGCAGCTGGAGATTGCCAATCAAACGTTGAAAACCCGCCAAGAGAGCGTGCGCATTTACACCAGCCGCTACAAAGCCGGGGTAATTGCCGAGATAGATTTGCGCCGTGTGGAAGCGGATATGTATAGTGTAGCCGCGCAAGCCAAAGAGTTAGAGCTGCAAGTGCGCACCGCAGAAACCACCTTGGCGGTACTGGTGGGAGCCAGCCCGCGCAGCATTATGGAAGACGAAAAAACCCGTGGTGGGCATTTGAGCGAAGCAGTTATTCTGCCGGAAGTGCCGCAAGGGTTGCCTGCTAAATTTTTGGCTAACCGCCCGGATGTGCGCAGTGCAGAAGGACAGCTGATTGCTGCCAATGCGCGTATCGGGGTAGCGCGTGCGGCGTATTTCCCGGATATTTCGCTCACGGGTGCAGCTGGATTTGTCAGCAATGAACTTGATAAATTATTCCGCGGACCTTCGGGCGTGTGGGCATTTGGCGGGTCCGTGTCGCAGCCGATATTTGCAGGCGGAAAAATTATTGCCCAAAACCGCGCTGCCAAAGCACAATATCAAGAGATGCTCGCCGCGTATGAAAAGACCATGCAAACCGCTTTTAAAGAAGCTTTGGACGCATTGAACGCCAACCGCATCAATCGTGAAACCTTTGATATTTTGTTTAAACAAACCAAAGCGTTGCGCCGCAGCTATGAGCTGAGCAAGAAACAAGAAGACGCCGGGCTGATTGGCACCATGGAACTGCTAGACGTGGAGCGTAATTTGCTGCAAGCGGAAATGTCGCTGGTGGCGGCGCGCGAAGCGGAACTGGTGGGGCTGGCTAATTTAGCTAAAGCCTTAGGCGGTGGTTGGAACGAAGAAACAGGCTTTGGTCCGTTTGAGGCGCGTCTGCAAGCCGAAGCTGCTGCGCAGGAAGCAGAACAGCAAGAGGCAGCGGCTAATCAAGCGGCTGCGCAATCCGGTAGCAAATAATTTATTGATTGTGTTTTGCGTGAAACTCCCCGAGCTTCCACTCGGGGAGTTTCACGCATTCATCCCCAGGCTCCCGCCTGGGGTGTCCTGTAAGGTACTCAAAAACTCCCGCTCTTAAGAGCGGGAGTTTTTCTCGTTGGCAACATAGTGCCTTTTTGCAGGCCAAACATAGGCCTGTTAGGGTTCAATACATATGAGACTGGATTGGTGTAAAAATTGGCAAGGGGATATAGGCAATCCGTGCTTGTCAATTAAGCTTCTATGGGG
>CAJOLM010000059.1 GCA_905235355.1 uncultured Elusimicrobiales bacterium | reverse complement strand
GCAAGTAACTCATTTTTAAATCCGCTGCATTCGCCCCGGACAAAAGCCCTTCCTCGCCTGATTGAACAGCATAAACCGTTGCAGCAAAATCTTCATCACGCAACAGCAGCACTTTAGAAGTTAATTCATTGGTTTCCACTACCACTCCTGCCAGCACAGGAAGTCCGTTTTTTTGCGCGATAGCCGCAGAACGCTCTTTGACTCCATCAGCAGTCCCTTTATCAATAATAACACTGTTCCATTGGGTTGGCTCCCGATAGGTAGTTTTAGCCCATACCCCCCGCCATAATTTAGGCGCACGCAAAGTAAGTGCTCCCGTCAGACGCCGGTTTTCTGCTACAATTTCCCGCACTTGGGCATTTTCTAGTTCTAGACGGTTTACTGTCTCTTTCAACCGTTCATTTTCACGATGCGTTTCCAACAAATCTTTTACCGTATTGCTCACACCCGCCGCATATTCCACCGTACCATGTGCCAACCGGATTTGCGGAATAAACACATACGATAGCACCGCTTTAACAGAAGCCACCGGGCTTTCCAGCGGTAAAATCATCAGTAGCAGTGATAAGGTAATAAATACAGCCGGCAAAATCTTGCGCCGGCGGCTGCCGGACCAAGTTTGCTGGGTTGTATTATTCTTTCGTTTTGCAGTCATATGCTTTTATCTACATACAGTGAGTATAGTTACCACACTGCTATTTTTAAAAAAAAGAGAAAGCGGACAAAGCCCCTCTACTACCAGACCCTGTCCGCTTCCATGTGGCGCAAAAAACTTAGTAAGATTTGCTCTTGTTTCCAGCGAAGTGTGAACCTTTTTCGTTCAGCTGCTCCAGGAATTTTCCAGTCCCGAGCGCCACGCAACTTAAAGGGTCTGCTGCACGGTGTACCGGAATATCCGTTTCTTTGTGGATTAAATCCGTAATCCCGCGCAACAAGCTTCCGCCACCGGCCACCACAAGCCCTCTGTCCACCAAATCAGCGGCCAGCTCCGGCGGTGTTTCTTCCAGTGTGCTTTTAATTACGTCAATGATGAGCCGCACCGGCTCCATTAAAGCCTGGCGGATTTCTTCAGACGTAACGGTCAGCGTACGAGGCAGACCTTGTGTCTGGTCACGCCCTTTCACTTCCATGGATTTTTCTTCTTTGAGCGGGTAAACAGAACCTAAGTTAATTTTCACTTCTTCGGCCGTTGTTTCCCCGATAATCAAATTGTATTTCTTGCGGAAATATTGCACGATACATTCGGTCAGTTCATCCCCGGCTACATCAATGGATTTGGCTACCACCATGCCGCCTAAAGAAATAACTGCCACTTCGGTCGTGCCGCCGCCGATATCTACAATCATACTGGCATGCGGTTCCGCAATAGGCAAATCTGCGCCCATGGCAGAGGCCATAGGTTCTTCAATGAGGTAAACTTCTCTGGCACCGGCTTGGCGGGCCGCATCATCTACGGCCCGTCTTTCTACGCCAGTAATATCAGAGGGAATGCCAATGACAATCCGGGGACGCAGCAAGCTGCTGCGGCTGTGTACCTTGCGAATAAAATAGCGAATCATTTCCTGCGTCACTTCAAAGTCGGCAATTACACCGTTCTTCATTGGACGCACCGCAATGATGTTAGCCGGCGTACGGCCTAACATTTGTTTGGCCTTAGCGCCGACGGCTTTTACTTCGCCGGTTTCTCTTTCCACTGCCACGACGGACGGCTCCCGCAGCACAATGCCTTTATCTTTTACATAGATTAGGCAGTTAGCGGTTCCCAGGTCCATACCCAGGTCAGAAGAAAACAAGCCCCCCAGATAATCAATTACCATTTAGTCCACCAATTTAATAATTGCTACCTGTGCATTGTCGCCTTGACGAACACCTGCACGGTAGATGCGCGTAAAACCACCCGCGCGGTTTTGATAACGAGCTGCCAACACTTCAAACAATTTTTTGTAAGCAGCTTTATCTTTTACACTGTCCTTGACGGCCAAATGATTATTGGCTTTAGCCAAGGTAATTAAACCTTCCACTACGCGGCGTACTTCTTTAGCCTTGGGCAGCGTGGTCTTCACTTCTTCGTGCAAGATAATGCTGGTTGCCATATTTTTGAGCATCGCATTTTTGTGAGAAGAAGTTTTGCCGAGTTTACGATATCCGGTATTTTTAATCATATTACAATCCTTTCAATGGGTCTTAAATTTTCATCCCCAGAGACAAGTTCATCTCAGCCAATCTTTCTTTGATCTCGTCCATAGACTTGGCACCGAAATTCTTAATCATTTTCAGGTCTTCTTCAGCCATTTTGACTAAATCGCGCACTGTGTTAATGTTTTCGGATTTCAAGCAATTGATGGAACGGGAAGAAAGCTCAATAAATTCAATAGACTGATTTAAAAGCTCATCCTGTTTGGAATTGACAGGCGTAGCACCGCTGACGCTGCCGGTCATGGAAATGGGTTCTTGCTGGTCTGCACCTGTGCTTACAGCCACGGTGCCCGGTTCTTCACCTTCAATGGTGAAAATATGCAAGGAACCAGAGAGCAGCACGGCGGCGCGGTGCAATGCACGGGCCGGCTCTAATGTGCCGTCAGTGGTAATTTCCAAGATCAAGCGGTCATAGTCCGTTTTCTGACCGACGCGGGCCGGTTCCACATCATAGTGAACTTTTACGATGGGAGAAAACAGCGCATCCACCGGAATAAAACCTGCCGGGCGTTGGATTTTGGCTAAATCTTCCGCCGGGACATAGCCCTTGCCGCGGGAGATTTCAATTTCCATATCCAACTTACCGCCCACTTCTAAGGTGGCCAGTTGCAGGTCTTTATTAATAACGCTTACGCCGTCTACTTCTTCAATGTCGGCAGCCGTTACCGGGCCGGCTTTGGTAGCTGTCAGCGTAACATATTCGCGGTTTTTGTTGTCCATCTTAATGCGCAATTGTTTCAAATTGAGCAAGATGTTGATTACGTCTTCCCGCACATTGGGCAACGTGCTAAATTCATGCACGGCACCTGTAATGCGAACGGCGGTTACAGCAGCTCCTTCCATACCGGAAAGCAGAATGCGGCGCAGGGAGTTACCCACCGTATGACCATATCCGCTTTCGTACGGTTCGGCGGTAAACTTACCGTAACGATCCGACGCAGTTTTCTCATCCAAACGAATTTTTTGGGGAAGAACTAATTCATTAAAAGCCATTTCATCCTCCGCGATTATTTAGAGTAGTATTCTACAATCAGCTGCTCATTGACAGGATAGGACATTTCTGCCCGGTCCGGCCAGCGCAACAACTTGCCAGTCAACTTCTCCGCATCAAATTCCAAAAAGCTCGGGCGTTGGTTGCGTTTTTCCGTTTCCAACAAGCCTTGCTTAATCATCGGGTTTTCAGCTAAAGCGGAATTTAAAACCACTTTGTCGCCCGGTTTGACTTGGAAAGAGGGTACATTGACGGCTTTGCCGTTGACAGTCACAGCACCGTGCAACACCAATTGGCGTGCAGTTTTCAAAGATACTGCAAAACCAATGCGGCGCACGATATTGTCCAAGCGGGTTTCTAACAGGCGCAAGAAGTTTTCGCCGGTTTGACCTTGCAGCTTGGCAGCTTTGTCAAACATATTGCGGAACGGAATTTCCGACATGCCGGACTGAAAGCGTGCTTTCTGTTTTTCTTGCAAACGCACGCCATATTCGGACAGTTTGGTCCGGCGGGCTTTGCCGCCAGCTTTACCGCCGCGCACTTTAGCAGAGGCCAATTTGTCAATGACACAATTGGTATAGCATTTGGTGCCTTTGAGGAATAATTTGCAGTCTAATTTTCTGCATTTTTTGCAGCTAGCTTCAGTATATCTGGACATAAATCTTATACTCTCCGTGCTTTAGGGGGTCTGCATCCGTTATGCGGGATGGGGGTCACGTCTTTGATGGAAGAAACCGTCAAGCCGGCTTGTTGTACAGCACGCACGGCGGTTTCGCGTCCTTGACCGGGACCGCATACTTTTACAGCCACTTCGCGCATACCTAACGCGACAGCTTTTTCAGCGGCTTTATTGCTGGTAATTTGAGCAGCAAACGGCGTGCTCTTTTTCGTACCCTTAAAACCGTGAGAACCGGCGGTGGACCAAGCGATCGTATTGCCTTTATCGTCGGACACCGTCACGATAGTATTGTTAAACGAACAATAAATGTGCACTACGCCGAAGGCCGGCGCTTTGGCATTTTTCTTTTTTGCTTTTGCAGCTGCGGGAGCTTTTGTTTCTTCAGCAGCCGTTTTTATTTCTTTTTCTTCTGCCATAATATTAAATCCTTAAAGTTATTTCGCTGCAGCCTTGGAGCCGACCGTTTTTCTGCGACCACGGCGGGTGCGGCTGTTGGTTTTGGTCCGCTGACCGCGTACCGGCAGATTTCTGCGGTGGCGCTGGCCTCTGTACGAACCGATCTCAATAAAGCGGTGAATATTCTGCGCCACTTCACGGCGAAGCTCACCTTCCACCTTGTATTCTTTTTGCAAGATGGTGTTCAATAGACCGGCCTGTTGTTCAGTCAAGTCTTTGACGCGGGTAGCGGGATCAATTTGCCCGGCCACTTTGGCGAGCAATTCTTTGGCATTTTTTTTGCCAATGCCATAGATATATTCCAACGCTACATCAATTCTTTTATTTTTAGGTAAATCAATACCTGCGACTCTAGCCATATTCTATGAAGACTCCTTAAATTAACCTTGGCGTTGTTTGTGTTTAGCGACTTCGCACACTACACGCACTACGCCGTTGCGCTTAATAATTTTGCACTTTTGGCATATTTTCTTTACACTAGCTCTGACTTTCATTTATTTCTCCCTATAAGTAATCCGGCCTTTGGTTAAGTCATACGGGGACAGTTCAAGTTTTACTTTGTCTCCGGGCAGGATTCTTATATGATGGACTCTCATCTTCCCGGATATGTGCCCCAGAATAATTTTGCCGCCCGGGATTTCAATTTTAAACATCGCGTTTGGCAAGCTTTCCAGGACTTTGCCTTCTACTTCTATTTTATCGCTCATACATCTCCGAGTTTCTGATTAAATTCAGAATAAACAACCTGCGTTTATTCAAAAGCGGTAAAAATTTCACCGCCGTGAGCCGTGACTGCTACCGTATGTTCAAAGTGGGCCGCTAAACTGCCGTCCCGCGTGACCACCGTCCAGCCGTCACTAAGCTGCCTGACTCTCCATGTTCCCGCTGTAAGCATGGGTTCAATGGCAAGCACCATACCCGCCTGTAAAACAGGTCCGGTGCCGGCTTTTCCGAAATTCGGAATAGACGGCTCCTCGTGCATTGTACGGCCAATGCCGTGGCCGCAATAATCGCGCACCACTCCCATACCTTGTTGCTCGGCATACGTTTCCACCGCGTGTCCGATATCTCCTAAACGGATACCCGGTTTGATTAGCCCGATTGCTTTATAGAGCGATTTTTTGGTAACGTCCATCAATCGCTGGGCTTCTTCAGAAACTTTGCCGACGCCGAGGGTGACAGCGGCATCCGAACAGAAACCGTCAAGCTTGGCTCCTGTATCGATACTGATAATATCACCACTCTTTAATATTCTACCTTTTTTTGGGATTCCGTGCACGACTTCTTCATTGATAGACGCGCAAATACTACCCGGAAACCCACCATAGCCCAGAAAAAGCGGTATCGCCCCGAAGGAGCGAATCGTTTTCTCGGCCAGCACATCTAAATCCAAGGTGGACACGCCCGGTTGGGCGGCCTCCGTCATTTTTTCAAGCACGGCGGCCGTTACTTTGCCGGCGTTTCTCATCAGTTGCAATTCGTGCTCGTTTTTGACTTCAATCATAAATCTTCTACTTTAACACGTTTAATAAATCGTTTAATACTTGGTCCGGATGTTGGTCCCCGTTCACGGCTACAAATTTTCCGGCCTGTTTATAAAAAGCGGTCACCGGCTCTGTCTGTTGGTGATACACCTGCAAGCGGTGTGCAATACTTTCCGCACTATCATCTTTGCGGGTAAACACTTCTCCGCCTTGGGCGGCGCAATCTTCCAGCGAAAAATCCGGTCCGATTTGCTTTACTTCGCCACTAGGCAGCTTGCATTGTTTGCGTGACGACAAACGCACCACCACCACTTCATCCGGCAAAGAAATTTCTACTGCTTTGCCCAGCTCACGCCCCAAAGAGGCGAGCATGGTATTTAGCATTTCTGCTTGCGGCACAGTGCGTGGAAATCCGTCAAAAATAATCGGCTCTTGCACACCTGATACTACTTCTTTCAAAATGGATAGCATCAGCTCATCAGAAACCAAGTCGCCTTTTTGAATAATAGCACCGACTTTTTTGCCCAGTTCGCTGCCGCTGGCAATTTCACTCCGAAGCACATCTCCGGTAGAAATATGTTTATATCCCAGTGCAGTTTTTAAACGGGCCGCTTGCGTGCCTTTTCCGGCGCCTGGCGCCCCCATGAGTATAATATCCATTTTGTCCTCTTAAGACACTTTCGCGTTTAGACCCCATTGGAGCCTAAACGCAAAAGAATGTAAAACTAATTTTTCAAAAACTACTTTTTTAATTCAAGTATTTTTCGGTTTTGGCTAGGCGTTTAGGCACGAAGCATAGTAACTATGTGAGTGCCGTAACAACAACGCCACAACGAAAAAACGACGAATTATTGACCGACGTTAAACCAGCGGCCTTTAAT
>CAJOLM010000058.1 GCA_905235355.1 uncultured Elusimicrobiales bacterium | reverse complement strand
GCGGTGACTTTCGGTATTATAAAGCTGCATGGTTTTTGGCCTCTTGGAGCAAGGTATTATACTGCTGCACTAACGTTTGAAAAAACAAATTGCAGGTTTGCTGCCCCATATCGCTGGCGGATTGTTCACCTAACACACAGCTGACTTCTATGTCGGACAACGGGTTTACCGCGCCCACGCTGGAAATAGAATAGGTAAATCCGGACGGGCGGTAAGTACGCAACGCTTTTTTGTATCCGGCGTCTAATGCTTTTTGGAAAAGCGCCATATTTTTGGTATTAGCTGACGGCCCCAGTTTAATGCGCTTGGTCGCCACGGTAACCGTCACATCTGTATAACGTCCATAGGACGAAGCAATTTCTTCAGACGTAAAATCTTCATATTCAGAAAGTTCCGGCTCCTCGGTTTGGGTAGTGGCTGTTTCACCCAAAATGCTGGGGCCGGGTAAATTACCGGTAAAATCCTCATGTGTGGCCGCAGCGGGGGCCGTGGGCACTTGGCCCGCGCGCTCATAGGCGGAATAATCAATCCCGGTAAATTTCCGGCGCGAGGTATAATTGTTGCTTGTGCCACACGCGGCTAAAAATAAACTACTGATCACTGCTACCAATACAAAACGCTTCATGCTTTTTCTCCTACGGAAAGAGTCACTACCGCGTGGCACATGGCTGCTTCTCCGCGGCCGATTTCGCCCACGTGCTCGTGACTTTTAGATTTAAAACTAACGTATTTTTCATCCATTTCAAAAATTTGTGCCAGGCTTTTGCGCACCGCGTCATAATGCGGGCTGATTTTGGGCTCTTGGGTAACAAGCGTGACGTCCATGTGCAGCAAATGCGCGTGATGATGCTGCATTATTTGCAATACACGCGCAGCAATTTTTTTGCTGTCAATGTCTTTAATGGTCGGGTCAGATGGCGGAAATAATAAGCCGATTTCCCCCGCGCATAAAGCACCCAAAATAGCGTCACACACGGCGTGTAACACCACATCCCCGTCACTATGGCCTAAAAAACCTTTGTTGTGCGGGATTTCCACCCCGCCAATGATAAATTTCCGCCCCGCTTGCAAGCGGTGCAAATCAAATCCAAACCCGGTACGCAGCTGCGCGCCCGACTGAAAAAAAGCTTCTGCCATAATCAAATCCTCTGGCGTTGTAATTTTTAAATTCTGATAATCAGACGGCTCTATTTTTACTTTTACTCCCAAACGCTCTACGAGCTGTGATTCATCCGTTGCGTCTTGTAAATGTCCAAATTTATTGAGCGCACTGCGCAAAATATCGGCGCGGTAACATTGCGGCGTCTGCGCGTTCCACAAGGCACTGCGATCCAAGGTCTGCTCCACCATCCCGCCGCGCACCTGTTTGATGGTGTCTTTGGCAGGTACGGCTAATACCGCTGCGCCTGTTTCAAATCCGCTCTGCAAACAACGCGCCGCCGCCGCCGGATCCACCAGCGGACGTGCGCCGTCATGCACAGCAACCGCCTGTACACGAGGATCTAAAGCCTGCACGCCGCTCATCACAGAGGCTAAACGCGTCGCCCCCGGGTCAGCAAACACAATGGTTGGAAAAAGTTTACGCAAAACGTCGCGATTTTCGGCGGGAGTTACCACTACAATTTGTTTGACACTAGGCACTTTGGTAAAAGCTTCCACCGCACGCACCAGCACCGGTTTGCCCGCCAGCGGCAACATTTGTTTGGGGCGGCCCATGCGTTTCCCGCGGCCCCCTGCTACAATGACCACTCCGGCAAAGTTCAGTGCTTCTGACATATTATTTTGTTCGGGCAAAAATCATGCGGCCGGACGACGTTTGCAAAATGGAATATACCGCTACTTCGGTGCGTTTGCCAATATGGCGGCGGCCTTCTTCCACCACCACAATAGTACCGTCGTCTAAATATCCCACTCCCTGGTCTTTTTCTTTGCCTTCTTTCATGATGAATAAAGACATGCTCTCACCCGGTAACACCACCGGTTTAAGCGCGGTAGCCAGGTCTGCGATATTGAGTACCACCACATCATACAAAGCACCGATTTTATTGATATTGAAATCCAGTGTTACCACTTCTGCATCAAAGCTTTTGGCCAGTTTGACCACGCGCTCTGTATCGTCTTCGGCTTTAGGGGTTTTAGATGTCATACGCACCGTCACATCTTTTAGTTCTTGCAAGCGGGTAGCCACATCCAAACCGCGGCGGCCTTTGGCGCGCTCCAACGCGTCTTTGGAAGCGGCCATTTTGTTCAACTGTTCCAATACAAACACCGGCAGCACAATGATACCGGGCAGGAAATTAATTTCGCACAGGTCTACAATGCGCCCATCCATTAAGGCACTGGCATCTACCACTTTGAGGTGGCGGCCCTTGTAAGAAAGGCCTTCCAAATCACGCGATTTAAACAAACACGCCAGCACTCCAAAAACAATAAATCCGATTTCTACATATTTACTGTTTGCAACCCACCAGGCAGGCGCGCCGGTACCGCCGAAATTTTGCACGGCATATTCGGTAAAAATAAACAGCAGCCAGCCGAGTAAAAAGCCTGAGCACGCAATCATAATTTTAATCAGGCGCAGGCGTTTAAACACCGCCTCTGCAATAATTACAATCAGCGCGCACAAAAGCCCCGCCGCCAAAGACAGCGGTTCTTTGTTGATAAAATCATACGTTAAAAACGGAAACGCAATCAGCGTAGAAATACGGAAAATCCAAATAGGCATATGCCCTCCTGTGGCCCTTTTCCCCAAAAGGCCCTAAATAAACTACTCTTATATTTTATCATTTCGCGCCGGATTTGTACTATACGGCTTGTAGCGGGCAGTCTCATTATACCATCCCCGAAGTTGCGGCCCGCAAGGTTCGGGGATCTCCCGCTTATTTGGCTGTTTATAGATAAGGTTTTTCTTTGTTTAATACACCACAATTTGCGGAAGATTCTCAACTACAACCTTGAGAATGACACTTATTTTTATATATCAAAGTGAAACTCCCCGAGCTCCCGCCTGGGGTGTCCTGTAAGGTACTCATAAACTGCCATGGGTTCCCACCCGTGGCAGTTTATATAGTTACAGGTTAATCATTGCCACCTATGGACCCGGCATTCCCATGTTTCTATCGTACAATTGTCATACGTTCCAACAGCCTTGTGACAGAAGCGGCCAAACGTAGACAAATTACAGCTTGTTGTCCCACACTGATCATATCCTTCTGTACACCAATAACCCTCAGCTGACACTGTTTCTCCCAATGCCCAGTAATAACAAGGGTTATTAGATCCCCTCCAATCACCCGTCGTCCATTTTCCCGTTGTCGTATTACACGTTACGGTACGCGACTGCTCGCAATACGAACCCTCAGGGCCTTCTCGGGTGGTCGCAGGTTTGGTGCCAGTACACGCCGCAGAATTTGTACATGCCAATACTTTATACTTTTTACCATCGTCAGCCTTTCTTTCTACAAATTGAAGGTTCGTACATTCACTCGGCGGTACAGGGATATTGTTTGTGCCTAACCGTAACGCCAGCGGCTTCTTTCCATCTAAATCAGATACGCTTTTGTCACCAGTAATATACATCCCTACCCTTACTGCATCTAATGTACCTGTTTTTATGAACTCAGTATCGTACAGGTCGTCAATAGAAGACACACTATCCTCCTTCCCAAACGTCGCTTTTCCACCCCGTAAGACACTCATTCGGTTTGCAATAAATTCTGTGTTTGGCATACTAATAGATCCGCTTGCATTAATTGTCTTAATTGTATAACTATCGGCGGTTATGGTGGCCTTATTCCCGGTTTGTATAGACATAGAACCAGCCTGTATGTCCCCCGCAGCCGTTAGTGTATCGCTAATTTTAAGCATCTCATAGCGCCCCAAGCGGGATGGGTTAAAATACACAGCATCTACCGTTTCAGCCTTACTGATGAGGCTGACCGCAAATAAGACAAAAATCATACATATATGTTTTTTCATAATTACCCTCTTTTTTCCATATATACAAAATGTATCAAAAAGCCAAAAATAGAGTCAAGACCTATTTGACAAGACCACTCCCGCGCATATCTGCGGAATTTGATATCATATATGTATGATTTTATCCGGAAAAGAATTAGCCGCCGCTATCCGTGCCCCCTTGCAGGAGCGCGCCCAGGCAGTGGCACAAAAATTGGGCCGTCCTATTTCGCTTTTCGCTGTCGGTTCTACAGACGACTACGGCGCCTATGTCTATTTGAAAAAAGAAGCCGCCGCTGCCGAAAAATTAGGCATCTCGGTCACGGTGCGCGAAGTAAATGCCCGCACCCCCGTAGCAGAGTTTTTGGATTTGCTGCGCCAGGCATCCGCGGATAAAAACATAGATGCTATTTTAATCCCGCGCCCGCTGCCCGACGCGCTCGCACAAAGCGGCTTTACCCGTTTTATCGCTGCGGAAAAAGATATAGACGGTATGTCTAATACCTCTATGGGCAATTTATTTCTGTGTAAAACCTGGCAAGATGTGCAAGCACTGCCTACCTTTGTGCCGTGCACGGCCTGGGCGGTAATCCGTTTATTAGATGCCCACCACATCAATCCGGAAGGGTTGGAAACGGTTGTAATCGGGCGGTCTCCTACTGTTGGAAAACCGTTGGCGCACCTGCTTACCTGCCGCAATGCAACCGTGAAAATTTGCCATACCCGCACGCGGGATTTGGCTGTTTCCCTGCAAGGGGCACAACTGATTTGCAGTGCAGCCGGACATGCGGGATTATTGCATATAGGTAATGTACCGGCCGGAAGTACCCTTATAGATATCGCTACGAATTTGGACAAGCAAGACCATCTCTGCGGAGATGCTGACACGCAAGCCCTGCTGGCTGCAGGCTGCCGCGTTTCCCCGGTACCCGGGGGAGTCGGTCCTGTCACACTTGCGTGTTTACTGGAAAACATTATATTATCAGGAGAGAAGAAAATTAAGGAGAGCTTATGAAAAATTTATTTTGCTTTGCTATTTTAGTAGGATGTGTGGCAAGCTTGGCGGCGTGTCACTCTACCCGCAACGATACCAATAAAGACAACACGTATCAACGTAAGATTTATTTGACCGAGCAGGATTATTTGGACGATTTGGCCACTACCGCCCAGGTAGAACGCCGCGAAGCCAAGCCCAGCATAGAATCTAATTATTTAATTGAGATTCAACCCGAAACCAACAAAAACGTCTATTTCTTTGACGATCGCGTACGCCCTTTAGTGCCCGATACCGCTACAGACCGCGATTACAAGAAAACCAAACGCTTGTGGGAAAAGCCCAAACGCTATTCCCCGGAAGAATATTATGCCAATCAACCGGAAGAAACAAGCCAATCATCTTCTTCGTCTTCTTCCTCTTACTCGTCTTCCAGTTATTACGACGATTACGATTATTAATAAATGCTAATTAAAAACCCCTGCTTACATTAGCAGGGGTTTTTTGTGTCTGATAACCTATTAGAAAAGTGTTATATCATCTGTAAAAATACCGTCCACTCCCATATCTTCTAGCTGCCTTGCCAGCGCGGTATCGTTTACTGTATAGACAAATACGTTCCGGCCTTCCGCATGGCAAGTTTGTATAATTTCCGGCGTAATGCGCGTATGTTTCATGTGCACGCTATATGCTTGTAAAGCGCGCGGCTGTTGCGGGTCAAAAGCACGGGTTAAAAGCCCTATTTTAATATGCGCGTCTAAATCACGCACCCGCTGCAAGGTAGGATAATCAAAACTGGAAATGAGTATTTTGTCTGATAAATCTTTTGCGTGGGCCGCCAAGCATGTAAGCAACACCTGTTCAATACCCGGATACACATTGTCATCATTTTTAATTTCAATATTCAGCAGCGCCAGTGCCGGACGCACCTGCGGAAAAATTTCTTCCAGCAGTGGCGGACAGGGAATTTTTTGCTGCGCGCAAAACTCCTGCAGCTGCGCATAGGTAAATTCGGACAGTGGACGCGTGGTATTGCCCAACGTGTAGTCATGCCGGACGACCAAGCGTCCGTCGCGCGTGAGGTGGACGTCCAGTTCATACTGCGTGGCACCCTGCCCGCGCGCCGTTTGAAAGGCAGCTATAGAATTGGCTGGGGCAAGTGTATTAGCTCCGCGGTGTGCAAAGTAAATCATATTTGTAGTATAAAAAATATACACCCTGCCAGCAAGTCCTTCGCCTAAATGCTACAAGAAAATCCGGTCGCAACCACTTCTCGTTATAGATCAATGGGATTGTAGTTATTATTGTAGACGGATTCTTTTACTCCCAACATACGGCATAAGGAAAACCCTTTTTCACTATAGCCTTTGCAATAAACCGCATCTGATGAAGAAAAAATCGCTAGGGCATATACTTGCCGGACAGGCAGTCTGCTGGCTAAGGCAATAATACCGCTTGTATCATCCTTGCTGGAACTACGAGCCCCATATAAAAAATATTTGGTCTGGTTGCGATCCATTTCTCCCGAATCTATTATGCTGTCTCCCGGCACTTCAATATCTAAATCTGTTAGACTCCACGTATATTCTCCGTTTGCCAAGTAATACCGACGGTTAGCATCAGCAATGGCACGTATTATGACAAACGCTTCTGCTGCCCGAGCTTTTTCTACTGCCCTTTGATATTGCGGCAGCGCAATAGCGGACAGTATGCCGATAATGAGGACAACGACAAGTAATTCAATGAGCGTAAACGCGTGGTGCCACCCCCGAGCGTTGGTATCGGGGGTCTCAGCCGCTTTCATTTTAAATAAGGTTGGGATTCCCGATAAAGA
>CAJOLM010000057.1 GCA_905235355.1 uncultured Elusimicrobiales bacterium | reverse complement strand
AAATAAGCGGGAGATCCCCGACAGAAACACTCGGGGATGACATATATTTTATAACGGCGGGGTAGTCGCGTGTGGCAGGCCGTTAAGAAGGATTTTACTTTAGGCTAGTAGGCAAGGGGTTTACCCGTATTGTGAAAAACTCCCCGCTTCGCGGGGGGGATGTTTATTAGAAGGGATTTGAATTTTGAGCAGTGTCTGCAGCAGGCAGCGACACTTTGTAATTAATACCGTCCGCTTCCAGGCGGATTTTACCTTGATTATATAGCGCCCCTAAACATACATATAATACAGAGCTGGATAGTTGCAAAGCCAGTTTCAGCTGCCAAGAGGTTATTTCTTTTTTCTCTTGCACCAGCTCCAGCATACGTTGGCAAGTGACTTGTATGGTTTCATCAATCGGGGTCATAGTTAAATCCTTTCAATGGCAAACAGCGCGTCGCCTTGTTTAATAGGCTTGCCGTTTTCCACTAATACTTTGGTCACTACACAGTTAAAATCGGCACGCACTTCATTAAACACTTTCATAGCTTCAATGAGGCAGATGACGTCGCCTTTTTTCACATGAGCTCCTTCTTTGACAAACGGAGGCGCACTCGGCGTAGATCCGCGGAAGAAAATACCCATTAGCGGAGATTTGATAACTTCTTTGTATTGCTCTTGTGCAGGCGCGGCAGCACCGGAAGCCCCGTTTGTTGCCGTGGGTAGCCCGGTATTAACCGGCATAGGCACCATAGCGGGTTTAGCCTTGACTAAACGTAAATACAAGCCGTTTTGGTCATATTCAATGGTGTCAATGGAATTGTCCTGCATAAAAGCGTAAAGCTGTTTTACATCTTTTAAAATCGGGGATTCTTTTTCCGCCGTTTTTGTGGTGGCGGCTTTTTTCGTAGATGCTTTCTTCACAGTTTTTTTCATAAAACAAATACCCTCTTATTAGTCCGCCGAAATGCCGGGCGGAAGCTTTTTATTATTTTAGCAATTTTTTGTACTTTTTTCTACCATGTGATATAAAAAACCCCGGGGCCGAGTGTCAGCTCCGGGGTTTTGTTTAGCTCGTAAAACTATTTGAGCAGGATTTTGCGCGACAAGCGGACCTTACCGCTGCCGTCAATCTCCACACATTTCACTTCCACTTCATCACCCAAGTGCAGTACGTCTTCTACTTTGTTGATGCGGTGTTTTTCAATTTCGGAAATGTGCAGCAGTCCGTCTTTACCCGGCAAGATTTCTACAAACGCGCCAAAGGGTTGGATAGATACCACTTTACCTTTGTAGATTTTGCCCACTTCTGCTTCGGCGGTCATCATTTCAATTTCCGCTTTGGCAGCGTCCAATTTGTCTCCGTTAGCGGCGGCAATGGATACAGTGCCGTCCTCTTGGATATCAATCTTGGTGCCGGTAGATTCGGTAATGCGTTTAATATTTTTACCGCCGGGGCCGATCAAAGCGCCGATTTTGTCCACGGGGATTTTCATTTTGTAAATCACCGGGGCAAAGCGGGACACTTCTTTTTTCGGCTCTGCAATGGTTTTTTCCATGTGTTCCATGATGTGCATGCGGCCGCGGGTCGCTTGCGCAATGGCTTGGCGTAAAATATCCAGCGGGATACCCGTTTTGAGTTTTACGTCCATTTGGAACGCGGTAATACCTTTACGGGACCCGGTCAACTTAAAGTCCATATCGCCCAAGTGGTCTTCCAGACCCATAATATCGGACAGAACGACAAATTTGCCGTTGCCGGAAATGGCACCCATGGCAATACCGGAGCAGGCCGCTTTCATCGGCACGCCCGCATCAAACAGGGCTAAAGAGCCGCCGCAGACGCTCGCCATAGAGGAAGAGCCGTTGGATTCCATAATGTCAGATACGACGCGAATGGTATACGGAAATTCTTCTTCGCTCGGGATAAGCGGCATGAGCGCGCGGCGCGCCAGTTCCCCGTGACCGATTTCGCGGCGGCCGGGGCTGCGGTCCGGTTTGCACTCACCCGTGGCAAAACCCGGGAAGTTGTAATGCAGCATAAAGCGTTCGTAGGAGGTTTCATCTAATCCTTCCACCATTTGCTGATCATCAGCCGTACCCAAGGTGGCTACTGCTAAAGATTGTGTTTGACCGCGGGTGAACAAGGCAGAGCCGTGCGCACGCGGCAAGAGACCCACCATAGAGCTTAACGGGCGGATTTCTTCCGGTTTGCGTCCGTCCACGCGCACGCCTTCATTGAGTACCATAGCGCGGGATTCTTCGTACATAATTTGTTCCAGCGCAAAGGCGGCATAGGTGGCGGCATTGTCTGCATAAGTAGGAGTCAATTCTTCGGTAAAAGAAGCTTTGAGTTTGGCTACTTGCAGGTCGCGGGTTTGTTTGTCAGAAAAAGCGTGCAAGATATTTTTGGCTTCTTGGCGGAATTTTCCGTTGGCTAAATCAGCCACTTCTTGCGGCAATTTTTCTACGACATATTCAAATTTCGGCTTGCCGGCCAGTTCGCGCAGTTTGAGCTGCACGGCACACATTTTGTCAATTTCCGGCTTGGCTACTTCCATAGCTTTGATGATGGATTCTTCTTCTACTTCTTTGGCACCACCTTCTACCATTAGCAGCCCTTGGGCAGACCCGGCAATGACCAGGTCCATATCGCACTCGGCTTCTTGGGTTTTGGTCGGGTTGACAATGTACTGACCGTTAATGCGGCCAATGCGCACAGCGGCTACAGGCTCATTAAACGGAATAGAAGAAATCACTAGCGCAGCAGAAGACGCCAGCACGCTTAAAATATCCGCGCCGCGTTCTTCTTCATAAGAAAGCACCATGGCCGTGACGTTGGTTTCGCAAGCAAAACCTTCCGGGAAAATCGGGCGCAGGGTGCGGTCAATAATACGGGAAGAAAGGGTTTCTTTCTTGCTGGCGCGGCCTTCACGTTTGAAAAAACCACCCGGGATTTTGCCGGCGGCATAGGTGCGCTCTTTGTAATTGACAGTCAAGGGCATAAAGTCGGACAGACCCGGCTTTTGCTCTTTGGTGCTCACGGCAGTGGCGAGTACTTTCGTGTCG
Source organism: uncultured Elusimicrobiales bacterium (assembly GCA_905235355.1). GTDB lineage: Bacteria > Elusimicrobiota > Elusimicrobia > Elusimicrobiales > Elusimicrobiaceae > Avelusimicrobium. The sequence continues at coordinate 3,823 of CAJOLM010000057.1, read as the reverse complement.
CCCATAGTGGCCATGACAGCGCCATCAGATTGTTTGGCAATCAACCCCGTTTGCAGGGTAATTTTTTGACCGCCAATTTCCACATCCACGGTTTGGATGTCAAATTTGTGGTTAAAATTTTCCATGTAAAATTATTTCCTTAATTTGAGTTCTTTGGTTACTTGCTGATATTTTTCAAAATCAGATTTCTTGAGGTAAGCCAATAAGCGTTTGCGCTGACCGACGAGTTTGTTCAGTCCGCGTTCCCCGGCAAAATCTTTCGGGTTGCTTTTCAAGTGATTGGAAATGTAAGAGATACGTTCCGTGATAAGCGCGATTTGCACAGCGGCAGAGCCGGTGTCATTGGCGCTGGTTTGGAATTTGCTGATAATGTCTTTTCTGTCTTGCAACGATAATACCATTTTATTTTTACACTTAGGCTGAAAACTGTACGACCAAGTATCCCATCACCTTAGGAAATACCGAGCCGGAGTCCAACCTTCTCCTGTTTTAATTTGTACTTAATACGACACTTTATTATACCAAATAAATACCCCTAAAAGAAATAGTTCTCTTTTAGGGGCTGCTTACATATATATATTATACCATATAATACATTTTCCCCCTTGCGTATTTTTGGGCAAACCGCTACACTAAAGCACTATATATAAGGAGGGATTATGCAAGATAAAATCCATTGTACCTATGCAAATGACACGCAAGTCACTATCCATACAGACGGAATAGAGGACGTTTTATATACCGCCCATGATAACAAAGGGCTGCACGTTACCCCGGGGCAAATGTTAGCGGCTGCTTTAGGCGCGTGCACGCTGACCATGATGGGCGCGGTAGCTGCTAAAACAAATCACCAATTAGAGGGTGCCAGTATTACCGTGGAGCCGACGTTTGCGCCGGACGCTTCCGGGCTTAAAAAAGTTAAGCTGCACATTGCCTTACCTGCCGGCCTGCCGGAAGATGTGCGGCGGCGCTGCCTGCACGCGGCGGAGCTATGCCCGGTGCACCGCAGCTTGCATCCGGACATAGAATATACCGTCCTGGCAGATTAATTTCTTCCCCGGCAAAACCGGGGAAGTATTTCAAATGGCTCACAAATTGCTACAATACTATATATGGCTCGTATTTCTTGGAAACAATTATTTAATAATGTGTGGAGCTTTTTTCGCTTAAGTCTTAAAAAGTACACCCTGTTTGTGTTGCGCCTGTCCCCGCACCAAAATATGCTGCAAGCTATTTTGGTATATACTTTTACGGCCTGGATGATCCTGTCGCTGCCGTTTATGAATAGCGTGGATGTGAGCTGGATAGACAATTTGTTTACGGCGGCCTCTGCCACTTCCACCACCGGGCTGACCAGCGTCAATTTTGCGCAGTCTTATACATTTTTAGGCAAATTAATTGTCCTGCTGCTCATTCAGCTTGGCGGGATTGGGTACATGACGATGTCTTCCTTTATTTATTTGTCTTTTTCCCACCGCTTGCGCCACCGCCACACCGAAGTATTAAATACCGAATTTGCCTTGCCGCGTACTGTGCGTTTAAATGATTTTCTTTATTCTGTTATTGTCTTTACGGCGTTTGCGGAACTGATTGGCGGCGCGTTTCTGTATAATTATTTTGCGCACAATGGCTACGGCACGCTGGAGGCCATTTGGTATGCGGCCTTTCATAGTGTGTCTGCTTTTTGTACGGCGGGATTTAGTTTATTTCCGGACAGTTTTATGTCCTTTGAACACAGCAAGACAATTAATATTGTGATTGCTAGCTTGTCTTTGGCAGGCGCCATGGGCTTTATCGTGGTGACCGATTTATTCAACCGCATCATCGGTCGGGTAAAAGAAATTTCTTATACTACGCGCATTATTGTGCTATCCACTATCGGTATATTGACGACAGGCACCTTTTTGATTTTGCTGACTAATCCGGGCATAGAGCCGTCTGCGGCCTTGTTCCAGGCGATTGCCGCCATGACCACCGCCGGATTTTCCACTGTGCCTGTATCTGCTTGGGCACCGTGTTCGCTGCTTATTATTATGGGGCTGATGACGATTGGCGGCTCCCCCTCCGGCACGGGCGGCGGCTTGAAGACAACGACGTTTACCTGTTTAGTAGCCACGGTAACCAGCCATTTATTCGGGCGCAAATACATCACGTTTTTGGGGCGGCAAATCCCTGTTTACCGCCTGTATATGGCGAACTCCACTTTTATTTCTTATACCATGCTGTTCTTTATTACCATGTTCCTGCTGATGTGGACCGAAAAGACCATGCCGCTGATTGATATTTTATTTGAAGCGGTGGCGGCCTTGAGCACAGGCGGTATGAGCATTGGCGCGACGGCGCAGCTGAGTACGCTGGGCAAGCTAATCATTATTGTAGCGATGCTGGTGGGACGTATCGGGGTAATTACCTTTGGTATGGCGCTGTTGCAGCGGGACGAAGACGAGCTTGAAAAAGAGGAAGAAACCGTCAAGCGCGAAGACCTGGCGGTGTAAAATAGTATGAAATTTTCTCTTGTCAGTTTGGGTTGCCCCAAAAATTTAACCAATAGCGAAGAATTTACCGCCCGCCTGCTGGCTAAAGGCCATCAGTTCCAGCCCGAGCCGGACGGCGCCGATGTGCTGATTATCAATACCTGCGGTTTTATTGCCTCTGCCGTGGAAGAAGCGGAAAACGAAATCCGCGCCGCGCTGGAGCTTAAAAAGCAGGGCCGCATCAAAAAAGTAGCCGTCACCGGCTGCCTGGTGCAACGCTACAAAGAGAAAATCGCCCAAGAATTTCCGGACATTGACATTGTATTTTCTATCGCCGGGCAAGAGAATATAGAGGAAACGCTGCAAGCATCCGGCACGCAGCTTTCCCCCCTACCCAAAAGCTTATATTTGCCCGAATATAAAATGAGTTTGACCGCACCGCATACGGCTTATCTTAAAATTGCCGACGGGTGCAATAACCGCTGCGCCTATTGCACAATCCCTTTTTTGCGCGGTGCGTACCGCTCTAAACCGCGTGAGGACGTGCTGCGCGAAGCAGATTTAATGGCGCAAAACGGCGTGAAGGAAATTTCCTTAATCGCGCAAGATACCACCTCATACGGACAGGATTTATACGGCGCGCCGCAGTTGCCCGCCTTGTTGCAAGACCTGTTGCAAAACCGCCGCATCAAACGCTTGCGCATTATGTATGGTTATCCGCACCGCATTACGGAAGAACTAGCACGGCTGATAGCCGGCACGCCGCGCATTTTCCATTATATAGATGTGCCGCTGCAACACATTGCAGACCCGGTGCTTACGCGCATGAACCGCCACTGTGACGCGGCCCAAATCCGCCGCACATTGGATATGCTTAAAAAGCGCGTACCGGATATTTCGCTGCGTACCAATTTTATCGTGGGTTTCCCGGGTGAAACAGAGCAGGATTTCAAAGAGTTGCTGCAATTTGTCCAAGACTATGAATTTGATAATATGGGCGTGTTTGAGTATTTCCGCGAGGAAGGCACCGCCGCCCACGGCCTGCCGGACCAAGTTCCGCAAGAAGTAAAACAAGAGCGCCGCTTGCGACTGGAAGAGGCGCAAAGCCGCGTCATTGACCGCATTAATAAGCGGCTGCTGGGCACGACTTTAGAAGCGATTTCCGACGGAGAAACCTTTGGCCGCACCTACAAAGACGCGCCGGATATTGATGGACAAGTGAGCTTTACGCGCCCGGTTAAAGTAGGGCAAATTTTCAAAGCGCGCGTCGTACAAACCGACGGCTACAAGCGCACGCTAGAGCCGCTTACCAAATAATTAATTTATCAGATACGCTTGCCCTCTTCCAT
>CAJOLM010000056.1 GCA_905235355.1 uncultured Elusimicrobiales bacterium | reverse complement strand
AAAAAGATTAGCTTTCGTCGGGGACAAAGAGTCTCAAATGTGTTGATCCAGTCTCACATGTATCTGAACCCAAACAAGCCTTGACTTATTTTTTTTTTTGATACAATACGGGGTATGGTATGGCTTTTAATACCGTCATCCCGCAGTGTTTTTATGCGGGATATAAAAAAGATGTCATGCTGAAAGGTTTTTATTCAGCATCTCCCGCTTTGTAAGTTGTTGTCGTTTAAAATAAACGGCAGGAACAAGGGAGATCCTGAACAACGACACATCAGGATGACAACTTTTATAAAGCAGTTGAGGTGCTGAGCAGCAACCTCTCAGCACGACACATTAAATGAAAGGAGAAAATATGGAACAACAAAATATACATACAATTAGGAACCATTCACGAGTGCCTTTATCGGGAATCTCATCCTTATTGAAAATGAAAGCGGCTGAGACCCCCGATACCAACGCTCGGGGGTGGCATCAAGCATTTACGCTCATTGAGCTGTTAGTGGTCGTTCTTATCGTCGGCATATTGTCCGCCATAGCGCTGCCGCAATATCAAAAGGCAGTTGCGCGGACGCGTGCCACAGAAGCATTGATAAATCTGCAAAACTTATACAATGCCGAAAAAGTCTATTTTTTGGCAAATAATATGTACACAACGGATATGACTCAATTAGATATTGAGTTTCCAACGTCGGAGTATTACCAATTTTCTGTGTTGGGGCCAGACGACGGGTGGCGTATCTATGCGTATAGACGTAACCAAAGCGTTCCTACGTTTGAATATGCTTTATCATCTACGAACAGGTGGTGTGTGGCATCCACCACGAACGCAATTCAGCGTTCCACCTGTGCTACTTTCGGTACAGAAGATCATGCAAGCGAGAGGTTCAATGCTACTTACTATAAAATGAATTAAACTCCGCCGAAGCGGCGCTGGCGGTGCTGATAAATTTGGACGGCTTTTTGCAGTTCTTTGCCGTCAAAATCCGGCCACAAAACAGGGGTGAAATACAGCTCACTGTAAGCTGCTTGCCATAAGAGGAAATTGGACAGGCGTTGCTCGCCCGACGTGCGGATTAGCAGCTCCGGCGCGGGCAACTGCGGCTGATACAAATGCGCCGTAATGTCCTGGGGAGTGATTTGCTTTTTCCCGGCGGCCAGCAGCGCATTTACCGCGTGCGTAATTTCCTGCTGCGCGCCGTAATTTAAAGCCAAATTGACTGTCAGCCCGGTGTGCGTGGCGGTGCTTTGCACGAGCTTGTCCATTTTGTCCAGCAGTTCAGGTGCTAATGGCTCGCGCGCTCCGCTGACCCACAAACGCAAATTCTGCTGCTTGGCCTCGTGCTGATATTCATCTATAGTCTTTTCCAATAGCTGCATGAGCGTGTTGATTTCGTCCTGCGGGCGGGACCAATTTTCAGTAGAAAAAGCATACAACGTGATAAACTTAATACCCAACTGCGGCGCAGTTTCAATCACGCGGCGCACGGCTTTGGCTCCTTCGCGGTGCCCGGCCGAGCGCGGCAGTTTATGCGCAGCCGCCCAACGGCCATTACCGTCCATGATAATCGCCACGTGTTTTGGAGGGGGATTAAGTATTTCAGCCATATTTACATTTTAGTAAATTATGACGAGCTTTGGGGGTGGACTAGCGCGGCGCGCTTTGTTTTTATACAATACTCGTATGAGATTTGTAAAATACCATGGCTTAGGAAATGACTTTGTAATTGTAAATGCGGCAGAAAATCCGGTAACGGATTGGGCTGTAGCAGCTCGCCGCGTGTGTGACCGCCGTTTTGGTATCGGGGCTGACGGTTTAGTAGGAGTATGGCCGATAGACGGCGAAAATGTCAAAATGCGCATTTTTAATGCAGACGGCAGCGAAGCGGAAATGTGCGGTAATGTGTCGCGCTGTGTGCCGCTTTTCTGGCGGGAAAAGGGGCTGCTGACGGGCACGCGGCTCATGCTGCATACTTTAGCCGGGCCGATTATTACCGAAATTATAGATGCCTCTAAAAATTTAGTTTGTGTGGATATGGGCGTGCCGCGTTTGACGCGCGGCGAAATCCCTATGCGCGGCAATGCAGAGGACCGCGCTATTAAAGTGCCGGTAGAAGCTGCCGGGCATACCTGGGTAGGCACGGCGGTATCTATGGGCAATCCGCACTTTGTAATTTTTGTGCCGGATTTGGAGAAAATTGATTTACCTGTCGCGGGTCCTGCACTGGAAAAACACCCGGATTTCCCGCGTAAAACCAATGTGGAATTTGTGCAGCGTTTGGACCCGGGCACGCTGCGTATGCGCGTGTGGGAACGCGGGGTGGGCATTACCCAGGCTTGCGGTACGGGCGCGTGTGCGACGCTGGTGGCAGCAACGCTGACCGGGCGCACAGGTACGGATGCACGTATTATTTTAGACGGCGGCGAGCTGCACGTATCGTGGCGCGGGCGGGAGCATGTATTTATGACAGGCCCTGCGCAAAAAGTTTTTGAAGGAGAATATGTAGAAAAAGTATGACGCGCTTAAACGAATTTTATTTAAACTTACAAGGCAGCTATTTATTTGCAGAAGTGGCGCGCCGGACCGCAGCATATAAAGCCGCGCACCCGAAGGAAGAAGTGATTAGTTTAGGGATTGGTGATGTGAGTCAACCGCTGGCCCCTGCCGTCGTGTGAAAAAAGCGTGTGATGAAATGGCTCATAAGGACACTTTTCGCGGATATGGGCCGTATGAAGGATATGAATTTTTACGCAACGCCATTGTCGCGCATGATTATCAGGCACGCGGGGTAAATATCGCAGCAGATGAAATTTTTGTTAGCGACGGGGCCAAAAGTGACGTAGCCCATTTCCAAGAATTATTTAGCGCAGATGCTCGCGTTGCGCTGCAAGACCCGGTGTATCCCGTGTATTTAGATACAAACGTCATGGCGGGGCGCAGCGGTGCGTTTGCTAACGGACAATTTGCCCATGTCATTTATTTGCCGTGCACGGCTGAAAATAATTTTGCTCCGGCTTTGCCTAAGGAACACGCCGACATAGTGTATTTATGCTCGCCCAATAATCCGACGGGCTCTGTCCTCACGCGCGCGCAACTGCAAACGTGGGTGGATTGGGCGCTGGAACACAAGGCGATTATTTTATTTGATTCTGCTTATGAAGCGTTTATCACGCAGCCGGATTTGCCGCACAGCATTTATGAAATTGCGGGCGCGGAAAAATGCGCGGTGGAGTTCCGCTCTTTTTCCAAAACAGCCGGATTTACGGGCACGCGCTGCGCCTATTGCGTAGTGCCAAAAGCGTTGAAATTAACAGACGGCGCGGGGAACACCTACAGCGCTAATGACTTATGGATGCGTCACCAAAGTACGAAATTTAACGGCGTGTCCTACCCGGTGCAGCGCGGTGCGGAAGCTTTTTTTTCTGCCGAAGGACAAGCGCAGACGCGTAAGGCTATAGACGGATATTTGGCAAATGCCAAGGTGATTTTGCGCGCGCTTGACCAGGCGGGACTGATGGCATACGGTGGGCAAAACGCGCCGTACATTTGGCTGAAAACACCGCAGGGTGTGACGTCGTGGGATTTTTTTGATAAGATGTTAAATGGGTTACAAATTGTCGGTACGCCGGGTTCGGGTTTTGGCCTGTCTGGGGAAGGGTATTTCCGCTTGACGGCGTTTAACTCGCCGGAGCAAACGCAAAAAGCCGCGGCGCGTATTGCCGCCGGTTTGAAATAGGAGAGAATATGAAAAAAGGTTTTACGTTAATTGAATTGTTAGTAGTGGTACTTATTATTGGGATTTTAAGCGGCATAGCTTTACCGAATTACACCCGCAGCGTGGAGAAAGCCCGCGCGACCGAGGCTATGAATATGATTAAATCAATCAATGAGGCAGTATATGCATATGCGGCAGAACACAATAAATGTCCGGCCAGTTTTAGCAAAGTGCTCATTAGCATACCGGGGGCGGCTAACTCCAGCGGGACAGAAGTAACGGCTAAGTACTTTACATATCAATTAAACAAAGCTACTAATGCTCTTATTCCCGGTACGAATTGTGGCGGAGTGGTGGCATCTCGTAATACTGGCACCTATAATTATGTTTTGTGGAATCCATATAAAATTATCAATGCCGACACTCGCAAACGTACGCTGGCCTGTACCGGAACAGGAGATAGATCCATTGGCTTGTGCCAGAACTTAGGTATTTATACGACAGAAGTACCATTTTAACCGAAAATAAAAATCCTAATCGGAGCTAAGGGAAACCTTGGCTCCGATTATTGTGCTTGAAAACCCCGCGCCCAGCGCGGGGTTTTCAAGCACAATAAAAACGGCCCTGTGAACAGGACCGTTTTTAGATTTTGCATTTTCTTGCAAAGGCTTGGGGCACTTAACTGCGTTCCCCCGCCCCCTCTTACAGAGAGATAGCGCTGACCGGGCAAGTGGCGGCACAAGCACCGCACTCAATGCATTTAGAGGCGTCAATGTTGCGTTTGCCGTTTACCTCGGAAATAGCCCCCACCGGGCAAGCGGATTCACAAGCACCACAGTTGATGCACACATCAGGATTTACTTTATAGGCCATAGTAAGCCTCCTTCCAATAGAATTGACCTCTTTATTATAGCAAAAATGGTTGCCGGGCGACGTTTTAGATAAGACTAACTTTTCCCCCGTCGGAGTTTTAAAAATTCATCTTGCATAGGCAAGGGTAGGTGTGCTACAATATAAAAGTAAGGAAAAACTAACTTTTATGGAAACTAAAACTTTTAAAACTCTTTTTGATTTACGGCCCGGCGTGCTGGCGGAAATTGTAGAGGTGCAAGCCTCGCCCGAGCAAAGCGCCAGATTAGCAGCCATGGGGCTAGCTAAAGGTCAGCAGGTATCGCGCAAAAAAGGTAAACGCCCCCTGGTGGTGTGCGTGTGCGGCAGCGAAGTGGCTTTAGGCCCGCAGACCGCTAAACAGATTTTGGTTACGTCTATTAAGAAAACTCCGGCGGCCCAAACAGCCGCGCAACACTCCCCCGCCGCGCCTGCCAAGCAGCGCACCTTTTTGCTGGCGGGAAACCCGAACGTGGGCAAAAGTTTGCTTTTTTCTCGTCTGACAGGCATTGGTATTTTGTCTTCTAATTTCCCAGGGACGACGGTGGGGCTGCATCATGGCGGTGCGGTTTTTAACGGCGAGACGTACCACATTATTGATATCCCGGGTTTGTACCGCCTGGAAGACAAATGGCTTATTGAAGGCAAAAAGAAAGATTTATTTAAAGATTTAGAATATGATTTTATCGTCTGTGTGGCGGATGCGTCGCACCTGGAGCGTAATTTATATTTTACGCTAGAGATGATGAGCCTTGGAAAGCCTGTCATTTTGCTGCTAAATAAATTTGACGAGGCGCTGCGCAAAGGGATAGAAATTGATGTGCCGAAACTGTCCAAAATGCTGGGCATCCCGGTCATAGAGGTAGTTGCCACGACGGGCGAAGGGTTAAAGCGTTTTGAAAAAACGGTAGGCACGCTGACGTTTGACAGTGCGCGCGTGCATACCTTAATGGACGAGCAAGGCACGCCGATCCCGGTGCCGCAAGAGCCGGAAGACAAGTGGCATTTGATTGGGCACATTGTCCACCGCGTGCTGCAAATCACGCACAAACACGCCACGCTGACAGAAAAGCTGCAAGCCTGGGCCACGCACCCGGTGAGTGGATTATTTATTGCGCTGGTGGTGCTGGTGCTGTCTTTCTTTATCATCCGTTTAATCGGCGAAACGCTGATTAATTGGCTGGACCCGCTGTATGAAACGTATTATTTCCCACTTATGGAAAAATTGTTTACCTGGTGCCAAAACAGCCCCCTGTACCAATTTATCGTAGGTGACGGCGGCACGCAGTATTTTGGCGTGCTTACCGACGGGCTGCATATCGCGCTGATTGATGTGATGCCGTATGTGCTTGCCTTTTATGCGCTGCTTGGCTTTTTGGGCGAGCTTGGATATTTGCCGCGGCTGGCGGTACTGCTGGACGGAATTTTGCACCGCATTGGCTTGCACGGGTATGGCGCAATCCCCATTATGCTGGGTTTAGGCTGCAAAGTGCCGGCGGTGATGGGCGTGCGCGTGCTGGAGACGCGGCGCGAGCGGATTATTGCGCTGGCGCTGCTACTGATTTTGGCGCCGTGCATTTCGCAGACCGCCATGATTATTTCCATTTTGTCGCCGTACGGGATGAAATATCTGTTGTGGGTATTTGCTGCGCTAGTGGTAAACGGGCTCATAGCCGGGACGATTTTGAATAAAATGCTACCCGGGGAAACGCCGGAAATGTTTATGGAAATTCCGTCGTGGAGTATCCCCCAATGGCGGCCGCTGGGGCGCAAAATTTGGCTGCGCATGAAGGAGTATTTGGCAGACGCGCTGCCGCTGATTTTAATTGGCGTACTATTTGTGGACCTGATGCAGTTTACCAGGATTACCGATTGGGTAGCGCAGCTTTTCCGCTATCCGGTGGAATATATGCTGCACTTGCCCGCGGAAACGACGCCGCTGTTGTTGCTGGGGTTTTTGCGTAAAGACGTGTCTATTGCGCTCTTGGAGCCATTTAATCTCCCCCCCGAACAACTGGTGGTGGCGTGCGTGTTTATGAGTATGTATTTGCCGTGCGTGGCGACGTGCGTGGTCATGCTGCGTGAGAACGGATTTAAAGACACGCTGCGCATTGTGGTGCTCACGCTGGCTTTGGCCTTGTTAAGTGCCACGCTGCTTAGCTACATTGTGATGTAAGGCAGATTCCCAAATTAAGGATATATCCAGCGTATATAAAAAGTCCCCGTTTCAGTTGGCTCATTAAGACCCGTTTCATTTTTGCATAGTTGATTAGACTTGGATGTAAGGTCCAGGGTATAGGTAGTACACGTATACTGATTTGTATAAATTGTACTATGGCTGAGAAATTTGCCAATGGCTATATCAATTCCCCCTCCTAGATGGCAAGATATTGCGTCATCGTGCCATAGGGTGCAGTTGCCCCATGAGAATTCTCGGCTAGGACGCGTAATATCGCCTGCCAGACTGTAGGTTTCCTCATCTGGGGCAGGTGTATTGATATCTAATTCATCAAAAGAATTACTGTATTTTCCATTAGCCATGTAGTAAACTTCTTGGGCATCTGCCAAAGTTTTTACCATTATTTTGGCCTGCACGATACGGCTTTTCCATACAGCCTTTTGGTATTGCGGCAGGGCAATCGCCGCCAAAATACCGATAATCAAAACGACCACTAATAACTCAATGAGCGTAAAACCGACACAAGGTGTCGCCCTGAAAGCGTCTTTGTTCAGGGCCTCATCCTTATTAGGTGGTTGAGATGCTGAGCAAAGACGACTCAGCATGACAGTTATTTTATTGCTTTTTTTCATACATAACTCCTTTTTGTTAGGCATCGCCTGACCTACTGTACCGGGCGCGGATATAAAAGGACAAAAAAACGGCCATTATATCCGGGCCAGCAAAGAAACCCAAAATATAACAGCCGTAGTTTATCGCCAAAACGATAAACGTTTGGCACAAAACAAACGGCTCATGACTTCCGTTTATCTTATGCCTAAACGACTGTTTTTGGTCTTTGCTGTACGCTTACGCGCTATCCCCGAAGGGATTCCAAAAACAGATGAAATTGTAATTTGTATGCGCCTATAAGTAGCGCAGCGTCCTCCTAATTGTTACTGCCTCTGCGGCCAATGTCCACCGGGACGGGTACTTCTCCCAGCGGCGTGTCAAAATACGCCGTGCCGGTAATGTGATAGTCCACGCTGGCACTACCCATGCTGACCAGGCCGACCAGCTTGCTGTTTAAGCTTTTCATGGGCACGGTAATAGCAGCTTTTTGGATTTTGCTGGCGCCCGGCTCAATGCGGACGTCTTCAAAATTAATATCTGCCACATAGACGTCGTTCATAGTCATTTTGCCGTCAAACTTTTTGATAGAGGCAGCGGCTTTTTTATTTAAATTGGTAATGTTTAAATACACATCAAATCCCAACGAATTGATATTATAATCCGACACTTCTATATTGCGGATAGTGTATTTGCAATTAGCAAAGTTAGCTGCTTCTTGCACGGTGGAACACGCGCCCAATACACAGGCAGCTGCGATACAGAATAAAAGTTTTTTCATAATACTCTCCTATAAAACCCAGATGTATAAATTATATAATATAAAAAATGACTTGGAAGGAGTTTTTATGAACGATTTACAGAAAAAAATTTATGACCGCTTTGCGCGCTACGCCTCTGTAGAGACGACCAGCCACGGCGCAAGTGACACAGTACCTACGACGGATACCCAACTGGCCTTTGGCAAAACATTGGCGGCGGAAATGAAAGAAATCGGTTTTTCTAATGTACACATTGATAAATACGGCTTTGTGTTTGGCGATATCCCGGGTAATGTGACCGGCGCGCCGACCATTGGTTTTTTGGCGCACATGGACACGGTGGAAGATTACAGCGGGAAAAATATTAAGCCTGTTTTGCACCCGAATTATCAGGGCGGTGATTTGGTGATTAATGCCGAAAAGGGCATGAAACTTACCGTCAAGGACGCGCCGGATTTGCTGAAATGTATCGGGCATGATTTGGTAACTGCCGACGGAAATACTTTGTTGGGTGGCGACGATAAAATCGGCATTGCGCTGGTTATGACCTTGTGCGAACATTTGCTCACACACCCGGAAATCAAACACGGTCCGGTCAAGGTTTCGTTTACTATTGATGAAGAAACCGGCACGGGTATTGGACATTTTGATTTGGACAATTTCAAGGCGGATTTTGCCTACACGGTGGACGGAGCAGACTTATGCAAAATTGACTGCGGCAACTTTAATGCTGACAGCTTTACCATTGAAATTGAAGGCAAAAATTGTCATCCCGGTGCCGCCAAAGGTTTCATGGCTAATCCGGTGCGTATTGCGTCGGACATAGTGTCATCCTGGCCCGAAAATAAACTGCCGGAAACGACGGAAGGCGAGGAAGGTTTTATCCTGTTTATGGACGCGAAAACCAGCCTGGAGCATGGCACGCTTAAAGGTATTATCCGCCACCATGATTTGGCACAATTTGAGCAATTTAAGAAGGATTTAGAAGCCCTGGTGGCAGAAAAACAAGCCAAATATCCGGGTGCTAAATTGCAGCTGACAATTAAAAAACAATACCGCAATATGAAGGATGTGCTGGCCGAGCATCCGCAAGCCATGCAAGTATTAGAAGCGGCGCTGAAGGCCGAAAAAATAGATTATCAGCTAATACAAGCGCGCGGCGGTACCGACGGGGCGCAGCTGTCTTTGCGCGGGCTGCCCACGCCGAATATTTTTGCCTCGTACGAAAATCCGCACGGGCCGTATGAGTGGCTGAGTTTAGGTTGGAGTGAGAAGGTATTTCACCTGCTCACGCGCATTGTAGAAACGGCTGCGATGTTGGGTTTATAATTGATAGTGAGTGCAATTTTTGCCGCAGTCACTATTTTCGCTTTCAGATGTTTGTATTCCCCCTACGCTTTTGCACAGACGTCGGCCCCTTTCGCCACCCTCCGCATAGGCATAACAAAAAATATTATGCTGGGCATCAATCGGTTGGTAATACATCATAAAAGTATTTTTAGGGGATTTCCTGAGCAGGGCGTATACCCGAGAATCCTCTAGGACTAAGATAGATTGAGGGCAAGTAGCTCGTGTTGTAGAGGTTACCTGGCATCCTGCAGGAAGTATTCCCTCAAACTCTGCCATGTCTGTTGCATAGCTGCCATTGGCTAGATAATATAAATTCTGGGCATCTTTTAGTGCACGTACAGTTGTCATCATGGTGGTATAGCGTGCTTTGTCCACTGCGGTTTGATATTGCGGCAGTGCAATAGCGGCGAGTATGCCGATAATCAGTACCACGACAAGTAGCTCAATGAGTGTAAATGCATGAATATGGCGTCGTCCCCGAGGGTTGGTATCGGGGACCTCAGCCACTTTTTTAAGGTTGAGATTC
>CAJOLM010000055.1 GCA_905235355.1 uncultured Elusimicrobiales bacterium | reverse complement strand
CTGGCCACATTTTCGCGCGCTAAACGCACCGCCTCTTGCAAAAATTGTTTGTGTTGTTGTTTTTCTTGTTCAGTCATACGAGGTCTCCACAAAGCTATTATATTACAATTTCACCGCGCGCGTGCGGTTACGCTCGTTATCTATAATTTCATCATTTAGCAAGATAAAACGTCCGTTTCCCGCTACTGTAAAATCGATATTTTTGCGCGACAAAGCATACGACACGCTGTCTTGCCCGGCAGCACCGCTATAGCCGCGGTTTGTCCACAGTGCGTGTTCTTTATTTAACAAAATTCCCCACAACGTGTCCACCTGCACCCCGGCTATGTTTTGTGTGTCGCCGGGCCACGCATCTTCAAATGGCACTAGCACGCGATCTACTGTGATTTTTTCCTGCAAAATTTTCACTTGCGCCAGTTGCTTGGCGTCGTTTTGATTAATCAGCACAGCGTCTAATTTTTTCCCGCCGGATTTTAACACCGCACGCGCCAGCTTTTCCCCGTCAATACTGGCTCCGATTAACAAGCGTGTCCCACCGGGAGTGCGAAATAACACGGCATTTTTGTTCCACTCATTAAGCAGCCACACCGTCGGCGCGTTAAAGAAAATATATTGCACGGCTACCGCTAGCACCGCTACTGCCAAAAAAGGCTTCCACGCGCGGCGGATAAATTCTTTTTGCGGCAAATGAAACAGCAAAAATAATCCCGCATAATATGCCGCCACCCACCCGGGCCGCCACGCTGCCGCTTGCACCGAGGCAAACGGTTGCGCCGCAAAAAAGGACACCAGCGTTTTAAAGCCCCACAAGCACGCCCATGTTACTCCTTTGAGCAAAAACCCAATATGTAAACATGAAAACACATAATACGCAAAGCTGACCGCCATCAGCAGCGAGGCCATGGGCACTAGTACCATATTAGAGAATAAACCCACAAAAGATACTTTAAAAAACACATTGGTAAACACCGGCAGCAGCACCAGTTGCGTACTCAAGGTAGCCATAAAAATTTGCACAAAAAATTTCACCCACCGCGGCCAGCGGTACGGCAGCTCATAGACGTTCATGCAAATCACAATAGCCAGTGTGGCTAAAAAAGACATTTCAAAGCCCGTCTCAAACACAGAGGACGGACGCAAAAGCAAAATCACCAGGCACGAAAGTACAAGCCCCTGAAACACACCGCTATTGCGGTGCAAGAAATATCCCATCACCGTACACACCGTCATAAAGTACGCGCGCGTCAGCGGTGCGTCTGCCCCGGCAATTAACGTGTATATGCCCGCAATCACTAGCGCAAGTAAAACCGTTTTCTTGCGGCTGATCCCAAATAGCGCACAAAACGCAAACACAACTAGTGTGACAAATCCCACATTACCGCCGGACGCCACTAGCAAATGAATGGCCCCGCTGTCTTGAAAATCAGCATACAGCTCCGGGTCCATTTCTCCGCGCTCACCCAGTAGTACACCCCCGGCAATCGCGGACAAGCTGCGGTCAAAATTTTGCTCAAAGGTATTTAAAATATCGCTGCGCACCCGTGCAATACTGCGCAGAAACCAGCTGGGCGGTGCGATAGGTTTTACGTCAGAAACTTTGATTTCACTAAATACGCCTTTGGTAGCCAAATAAGCCGCCCAATCAAAATTTCCCAAGAGTGCCACCGAATAAGGTGCTTTAATCGTACCGCTGATTTCCACGGTCTCATGCCATTGCGGAGCCTCTTGCGGAAAACGCGCATAAATGTATCCGCCGGCTTTTTCGCTGCCGACGCTATATACCTTCACAATGACATTGCGTGATTTTGTTTTTACTGCCGGAAAGCCAATGACTTTGCCCACAAGCGTGACCGTTTTTTGGGGAATATAACGAGAAATATCTTGCTTACCCGGCCCCGGTTTATAAAAAAATACCAGTGCCGTGATATAGACAATAAGCAGCAACAAAAGCGGTCTTTTGTAGTAGCTGTAATGCATAAAAGGTTAAATTTTGGTGCGGCCTTTGAGAGAATAGCCAAGCGTCATTTCATCCAAATAATCAATGTCGCCGCCTAAAGGTACGCCGTAACCGATACGGCTCACGCGTTCCACCAGCCCGCGCAGCAAATCAGCCAGATACAGCGCGGTGGTTTCGCCTTCATTATCCGGATCAGTAGCTAAAATCACTTCGTGCACGTCCGGGTCTGCGTGTTGTACACGCTCCAGCAGTTCTTTTACTTTGACTTGTTCGGCTCCGCGCCCTTCCATAGGGGAAATAGTCCCATGCAGCACGTGATATACACCCTGGAAAGCACCTGTTTTTTCTATGGCCTCAATGTCTTGCGGGTCCTCTACCACGCAAATGGTGCTATGATCCCGGTCCGGGTCGGCGCATAAAGAGCAAATATCTGTTTCGCTGTAAGCATGACAAACGCGGCAGAGTTTGACACCTTGTTTCATACTAGACAACGCGGCGATAAATTCTTCCACCTCGCCTTGCGGCGCACGCAAAAAATAGGCCGCAAAGCGTTCTGCCTGCCGCGGGCCAACCCCGGGCAGTCTGCGCAGTGCACGCACTAAACGGTCTAAACTTTGCATATTATGCTAATACTTCTCCGCCGATAATATCCATGATATCTTTGATTTCTTCCGGCACGGCCTGTGTGGAAACGGTCGGCTCAATATCGGCTGAAAAATCCGCCTTTAAAAAAGGTTCTTCGCGGCTGATAGGCTCTTTTGCCGTGCTGGCTACCGTACCCATGTGGGCCGCAGCAGGCGCGGCTGTAGCAGCCGCTGACGCAGCGGGCTGTACCGCCGCAGTAGCGGCCTGTTTGACAGCAGCCGTTGTCGCACTACCAATTTCAAATGTAATCTTGCGCCCGCCTAATTTCAGCGCCATTTTTTCTAAATCAGCCAGCTTGTTTTGCGCGGGTATTTTGTAAAACTCTTTACCTTTGCCAAAGCTAATGGTCCATTTATTTTCGTCAAAATGCACGGCGCAATTGGTCATCACGTCATACACAAAGGGGCTTTTTTCAAACGCTTTAAGCATTTCATCCCATAACTGCCGGTTGTTAAGCGTCGCATTTACCGCCGGAGCAGCTTGGGCAGTAGCCGCGACAGATACAGTTTCTGCTTCTTTTTTAGGCGTGCTGACAGGCGTGGGCGTGGCTACTGCTGCGGTAAAAGATGTGTTTTTCTTCGCCGCTGGTTTAGCCGCCGCAGCCGGGCGCGTCCCTGCGGTAGAGGACGGCGGCACAGAGCCGCTATTTTCCCCGCGCTCCAAAGCTTCCAGACGGCGGATAAAGCCGTCCACATCAAAGCAGCTGTCCATCACGGTAAACAAGCCTACTTCCGCGCTGACTAGCGCATTGTCAGAAAATTTTACTTCTTCGGCCAGTTTGTTTACTTTGCGCGATAAAGCCGCCAGCAACCCCGGCGAGGCAATAGCGGTAATTTGTTCCGCGTTTTCAAACGGCGCGGTCCCTTGGTTAAGCGCAAAATAAAACAAATCGCCCAAGGCATTTTTGACATCTTTCAAAAAAGAATTGGCATCAAAACCTTCCGCGCGCAGGGTTTCAAAAGCTGCATGCAACGCGCCGTTATCCTTTTGCACCAAGGCAGTTAATGTCTGACAAAGCAAATCTTGTGGAGTAAGCCCTAACATTTCGCTGACTAATTTTTCATCAATTTTTCCGTCGGAATAGGCAATCGCGCGGTCCATCAAGGTCAGCGCGTCACGCAAAGCACCGCCTGCGTTTTTGGCAATAATGCGCGCGGCTTTTTCTGTTACGTCCAAGCCTTCCGCTTCGGCTAGCTCCATCAAATGCGCCGTAATTTCATCTACCGTAATCGGGCGGAAACGGAACGTCTGGCAGCGCGATACAATGGTGGCAGGCACTTTGTGTTTTTCCGTCGTGGCTAAAATAAACACCACGTGGGCGGGCGGCTCCTCAATGGTTTTGAGTAGCGCATTAAAGGAACTCGCAGAAAGCATGTGCACTTCGTCTAAAATAAATACTTTAAAGCGGTCGCGCGACGCTGCCAAAGCCACCGTGTCAATAATTGCCTCGCGCACTTTTTCCACTTGCGTGTTAGAGGCTGCGTCCAACTCCAGCACGTCCATATCGGCACTTTGTGCAATTTCGCGGCATTGGGGACACTCCCCGCACGGCTCGGCGGTGGGTTTATCGTTATTGTGTCCGGTGCAGTTTAACGCTTTGGCCAAAATGCGCGCCGTCGTGGTTTTACCGCAGCCGCGCGGCCCGTAAAACAAGTAAGCATGCGCCATGCGGCCTAATTTTAAAGCGTTTTGCAAGGTTTTAGAAATGCTTTCCTGACCGACTAAATCTTCAAATTTTTGCGGACGGTATTTATTAGCTAAACTGACATAGGGGGTGTTTTCACTCATAGTCTACCTCTGGTAAAAAGACGGCGGATTTTATTTTGCTGATGCTTATAATCTAAGCTAATCGCACCCGGCCCCAGCCACACAAGCACTGTCAGCGGGGCGCATAACAGCATACATAAAGCGACAAAGACCGCATTATAATGACCCGCAAAAAATATAATAGCACAAATAATACCCAGCAGCAAAGCCAGCACCGCACTCACTCTCGTCTGCCAGCCTAGCATTAGCACCAGGCCAATTAACAGCTCCAGCCCGGCTAAACTAAAAGCCAGCGGCACCGTGTAAGACAAACCAAGAGAAGATGTATTGACCAAAAATTCCCGCCAATACAATAAGCTGCCTAAGGCCAAGTAAACCAGCGTCAAACCCGTCAAAAGCCGGCACACAAACAAAGCCCCGGAAAAAGCATTTTCATTAATATTACAATGTAATTTTTCAGAAGAAGAAATATCTTTTTGCGCCATATATTTACCTGTTAAAATTCCGTACTGGCCGACAACGAAAAATAGGTTTTCCGGTTTTGTTTTTGATTTTGCTCAAATATTTCCACACCGCCACTACCATATACGGTGCTTCGGTCCAGCGAACGGCAATGCCGGTAGGGGGCCGATGATTATATTTTATCACTTTGTCATAGCGCGCTTGGAGAAAAAATTTACCCATTTCACTACCCACTTCCGCCATCGCCCAAGTAGCCGCCGTATGAAACCGCCCCGGATAAGACGCTCCGTTCATATAGCGCGTCAAGTCATAAATGAAGCTGCCCGTAGGAACTTACCCACGGGCAGACCAGCAAAACAAATAAGAATAAAGTTTTGCGAAACATTATTTCTTAGCGGTTTTTTTAGCCTTGGCCACTTTTTTGTCTTCCTCTTGCAAGAATTTGACATAATTGGTGGCTTTGCGTTTCTTCCACGCGCCTTTGTGATACCCGTAGCCAATAATCAGCGGGATGAGTGTGGTGCACTCGCCATAGACCATTTGTTCTAAAGCGGTGGATACTTTACCCCAGCTAGACGCTTCTTTAAGCGTAGAGCCGGACAAAGCGCCGTCGCGCACGTCCGCTACCGTAATTTGCACGGCATATTTGTGCATGGGGATATCGGCGCCCAAAATTTCCGCGGCGACCACGGTATCTTGTGCAAAGTTTTTCGGCACACCGCCGGACCACATCATCAGCCCGGTTTCTTGTGCTTTGATTTTGATTTTGGTCAGCTCCAGGAAATCTTTGGCACTATCAATAGACACGTGCGCACCCGGATGCTGCGTCTGGTGTGCTACAAAACCAAACCCGGCAGAGCAGTCGGAAAATGCCGGCACAAACACGGGCACGCCGTATTTGTAAGCATTGTACACGATAGAATCTTTGCCTTTTTTATTTTTCTCCAACCATTTACCCATTTCCCAAATAAATTCGCGGGAAGAATAAGGGCGCGGCTCTAAATATTCGCAGATTTTGTGAATCGTTTCGTCACACTCTTTGAGTTGGTCTTCGTCAATATAGGTGTCGTAGATGCGGTCAATGTGCAAATTGCGCAGTAAATTATCATCTTGATTGTACGGCGTACCGATATAATGTTTATATCCGAGCGCTTCAAAAAAGTCTTGGTCCACAATGTTGGCCCCGTTGGAAACAATCGCATCTACCATGTGATTTTGGATCATGTCTACCACTACTTTTTTCATACCGGCAGACACCAAAGATCCCGCAATACATAAAATGACAGAGCATTTTTTATCAGAGAGCATCATGTTGTAGATTTTGCTCGCGCGGGCCACTTCGCGGGATGCGTAGGCCATATTCTCAAACGCTTCCACCATCGGCACCACATTGTATTTTTTCATATCAATGTGTTTAATGGTGTTTTTGAGAAAGTCTTTTTTTGTCAGTTTTGCCATTTTTATCACACCTCTACTGGGGATTTACGCCTTATAAAAGACGCTTTTGTTTTTTCCGATTTCTCGTTATATAAATTATATGAAAATTTGGCGGATTTTCCTAGTAAAATATACTACAATAAAACAAAGCCGTATATACTGTCTGAAAAGGAGATTTTATGTATCCCGATTTGCAAAAAAATGATGCCGAAGTATTTGCCGCCGTATCCGCTGAGCTGGGCCGCCAGCGCAAGAAACTGGAACTGATTGCATCTGAAAATTTTACTTCGCTAGCCGTAATGCAAGCGCAAGGCTCTATTCTGACCAATAAATACGCCGAAGGTTATCCTGCCAAACGCTACTACGGCGGGTGCGAACATGTGGATGTGGTGGAAAGTTTAGCCATAGAACGCGCCAAAAAAATCTTCGGTGCAGAGCATGCCAATGTGCAGCCGCACTCCGGCGCACAAGCTAATATGGCGGTGTATTTTGCGCTGTTGCAACCCGGCGATACGGTGCTTGGGTTAAACCTTTCGCATGGCGGACATTTAACACATGGTCACCCCATGAATTTTTCCGGTAAGCTCTACAATATTATCGCGATGAACGTGCGCAAAGATACCGAAGAAATTGATTATGATGAGGCCGCACAACTGGCAAAAGAGCATAAACCGAAATTAATTTTTGCGGGGGCATCTAACTATTCGCGCAAATTTGATTGGAAACGCTTGCGCGAAATTGCAGACAGCTGCGGTGCGTATTTAGCGTGTGATGTGGCGCATTATGCGGGCTTAATTGCCGCCGGAGAATATCCTAGCCCCGTCCCGTACGCAGACGTGGTCACCACCACCACACATAAGACCTTGCGCGGGCCGCGCGGTGGGTTGATTTTATGCAAAGAAAGTTTAGCTAAAGCGATTAATTCTGCCGTGTTTCCCGGTACGCAAGGCGGGCCGCTGCACGTGATTGCGGGCAAAGCCGTTTGCTTTGGCGAAGCGTTAAAGCCGCAGTTTAAAGCCTATCAGCATCAGGTGGTACTCAATGCAAAAGCCCTGGCAAAAGCGTTGCAGGACAAAGGGTACCGCTTGGTGGCGGGCGGTACAGACAGCCATGTGATGTGCCTTGATTTGCGCGCCAAAAGCATTACCGGAAAAGCCGCCGAATCCGCATTGGACAAAGCGGGCATCACCGCCAACAAAAATACCATTCCGTTTGACCCGGAAAAACCGTTTGTGACCAGCGGACTTCGCATCGGCACGCCGGCGATTACCACACGTGGTATGAAAGAAAAAGACATGCTACAAGTGGCGGATTTTATTGACCGCGCGATTACTCATTACGCCGACGAAAATTATCTGGCTAATGAAGCGGCAGAAGTGGAAAAGTTTTTAGAAAATTTT
>CAJOLM010000054.1 GCA_905235355.1 uncultured Elusimicrobiales bacterium | reverse complement strand
ACTCCATAATAATTAGTTATTTTAACATACTCTAAACAGATTAGGTAACGACGATCTCTGTTTGGTGATCCAGTCTCAAATGTATCTGAACCCAAACAAAAGGCTTGACTTGTTTTTTTTTTTTGATACAATACGGGGTATGGTGGTGTAAAAGAGATGTCATGCTGAAAGGTTTTTATTCAGCATCTCCCGCTTTCTGGGTTGTTGCTGTTTAAAATAAACAGCAGGAACAAGGGAGATCCTGAGTAACGACACCTCAGGATGACAGCTCTTATAAAGTAGTTGAGGTCCCCGATACCAACACTCGGGGACGACAGAATCAAATAAAGATGTCATCACCGAAATTTGTAATCGGGGATCCCATCCTTATTTAAAATGAAAGCGGTTGAGGTGCTGAGCAGAAACCTCTCAGCATGACGCATTAAATGAAAGGAGAAAAAAGAATATGAAAAAAATAAATGAAAATAAAAATAAAAATAAGAACCATTCCCGAGTGTCTTTATCGGGAATCTTCAACGCATGTCGTGTTTGTATCATGCGAAAACAACGGAGCGTGGAAGATCCCCGATTACAAATTTCGGGGATGGCTCCTTTGTTTGATAACAGAGTGAGAGCATTTACACTTATTGAGTTGTTAGTAGTCGTTTTAATTATCGGCATACTGGCCGCCATTGCGTTGCCGCAATACCAAGCAGCCGTGGATAAGGCGCGCTATTCCAGCATGATGGCCGCCGTGCGTGCGCTCAAAGATGCGCAAGAAATTTATTACCTGGCAAATGGAAGCTACGCCGCACATTTATCAGATTTGGACGGCATCTTCCCGGCAGAATGTGACGAGCATCAGCACTGCGGTAATTTTTCGTTAAACCAAGCAGCGGGTGTCTATGTATATGGTTATTTCAATAGGGATACTGTGGGGATTGGTAATGCCTTGTTAATGTATTTAGGCCCAGAGAGCGGACGCGTAGAATGTTATTCCTACAAAGTAGACGGCGCACGCGGCAAAAAACTTTGCAAAAGTATGGGGGGTAAATTATTTGGGGCAGAAGATGCCTATTGTGGGGAATGGCTCTGCTCTATGTATAGGTTAAACTTCTAATTAAATACAACGCGTACTTTCCGGCGCATTAAATGCTACAATAGACATAATGGGAGTTTTCGTTTTATGTCTAATTTAACATTAAGTACACGCGCGCAAAGCATTGGGGATTCGCCTACACTTAAAATTAATGCCCTAGCCCGCGCGCTTAAAAAAGAAGGTAAACCGCTGATTCATTTAGGCGTGGGGGAGCCGGCTTTCCCGGCGCCGCAAGCGGCCGTAGACGCTATTATTGCCAAAGCGCAAACGCGCAATATCAAATATGTTCCGTCCTCGGGCACGCCGGAGCTGAAAGCTGCCGTGGCGCGCTATACAGAGACCTATTATGGGCGGAAAGTGAGCGCGGACCAAATCATCATTTCTGCCGGAGCCAAACAAGTCCTGTACAATTTCTTGCTGGTCACGTTAAACGCGGGAGACGAAGTTATTTTCCCGGCACCGTACTGGGTCAGCTATCCGGAAATGATTAAACTGGCGGGGGGAAAACCCGTCGTGGTGCGCCCGGCCCACGGGCTGCAAATTACGCTGCCGGAACTGACCGCTGCTATTACGCCCCGCACCAAAGCTATTATCTTAAACAGCCCCAATAATCCGTCGGGCCAAATCTTTGAAGCGGATTTTGTCAAAGGCCTAGTGGAACTGGCCGAACAAAAAAATATCTTCCTATTTATGGATGATATTTATAACCAACTCATTTTTGACGGCAATAAATGCCCCAACCCGTATGACTTCTGCACGGACAGCCAAAACTTGGTGATCGCAAACGGTGTTTCCAAGTTATATGGCATGACCGGGTTGCGTATCGGGTGGGCTGTGTCGGAAAACAGGTCCTTAATCAGCGCAATGGGCCGTATGCAAGCCCAAAGCACGTCGTGCAACTGTGATTTATCCGAGGTAGCCGCCACGGCGGCCCTCTTGGGGGATCAGCGTTGTGTCAAGGACCTGCGTGATTTATTATATACAAACAGAGAGGCCCTGCTGGCGGAACTGTCCAAAATCCCGCATATTGGGGTACATAAACCGCAGGGCACTTTTTACTGTTTTGCCGATTTTAGCTACTATAATGCCGATTCGCAAGCACTCGCGCAGTACTTGCTGGAGAAGGCTTTAGTAGCGGTAGTGCCTGGTAGTGCTTTTGGCATGGAAGGATATTTGCGCATGAGTTTTTGCGCGTCCAAGGACCAGATTGTGGAAGGGGTCCAACGCATTGCCAAGGCGCTGAAAAATCTGTCAGTAAAGGAAGACTAAAACATGAACACAAAAAACGCAACACCGGATTGTAAAAAACCGGATTATGGCCTGGAGCACTCCGGCCTGAAAACCACCAAGACCGTGTACTGGAACTATTCCACTCCGGCCTTGTATCAAGAAGCCATTAAACGCGAAGAAGGCAATATCGTCTATGGCGGGCCTTTCTGCGTAAGCACCGGCAAACATACCGGCCGCAGCCCCAATGACCGCTTTTTTGTCAAAACGAAAAACGTGGAAGGCAAATTGTGGTTTAGCAAAGGCAATATGGGTATTGACGAAAAATACTGGGATATTCTGTACGCCAAAGCCCAAAAATACGCCGCAGACAAAGATTTGTTCGTGCGTGATGCCTATGTAGGCTCCAGCGAAGCTTCCCGCTTGAAAGTGCGCGCGATTACCGAGTGCGCCTGGACGAACTTATTTGTCAAAAATATGTTCATTGAACCGGCGAAGGAAGAACTAAAATCTTTCGTTCCTGAATTTACATTAATCTGCTTGCCGCGCTTGAAAGCCGACCCGAAAACCGACGGTACCAATTCCGAAACGGTGATCGTGACCAACTTTGACAAAAAGATGGTCCTCGTCATCGGCACCGAATATGGCGGCGAAAACAAAAAAGCCTTGTTTACGGTAATGAACTATCTCTTGCCGCAAAAAGGCATTATGACCATGCACTGCTCTGCCAACGTGGGCGACAAAGGCGACAGCGCCATTTTCTTTGGTCTGTCCGGCACGGGTAAAACCACCCTGTCTGCCGACGTATCCCGCGGCTTAATCGGCGACGATGAACACGGCTGGGACGAAAGCGGTGTGTTTAACTTTGAAGGCGGCTGCTACGCTAAAGTAATCCGCTTAAACCCGGAAGCAGAACCGCAAATTTATTCCACCACCCGCCGCTTTGGCACCGTGCTTGAAAACGTCGTTTTCTGCCCGGAAAGCGGTATGCTGAATTTAGATGACGACACCTTGACCGAAAATACTCGCGCCTGCTATCCGCTTAACTTCATTAGCAATGCGGTGGAAAGCAAACGCGCCGGTCACCCGAAAAACATCATTTTCCTGACCTGTGATGCCTTCGGTGTGATGCCGCCGATTTCTAAACTCAGCCCGGACCAAGCCCTGTACCACTTTATCAGCGGTTATACCGCCAAAGTAGCCGGTACGGAAAAGGGTGTGAAAGAGCCGACCAGCACGTTCTCTACCTGCTTTGGTGCGCCGTTTATGCCCTTGCATCCGGACACCTATGCCCAACTGCTCAAAAAGAAAATCCAAGAGCACAACGTGGATTGCTGGCTGGTCAACACCGGCTGGATTGGCGGGCCGTATGGCGTGGGCAACCGCATCAGCATCAAATATACCCGCACACTATTAAATGCGGCATTAGACGGCAAATTGGCGAAAGTCAATTTCATTACGGACCCGATTTTCGGTTTCCAAATTCCGACCGAATGTGAAGGCGTCCCGTCTGAAATCTTGAACCCGATGAACCTGTGGTCTGATAAAAAAGCGTATATGGAAAAATATGAGTACCTGGCCAAAGCGTTCATTGAAAACTTCAAGAAATACGAAGACGGCGTAAGCAAAGAAGTATTGGCTGCTGCGCCCAAAGTGAAAGTAGCCGCGTAAGGCATTTTCCTTTACTGTGGGGGCCTGTATTGTACTGCAGGCCCCATATATACACTAGAATAAAATCAAACTTACATATAGGAGATTTAACTATGGCAAAAGCAAATGCAAAATTTATGGCCCCTTTAACCCCCAGCGCCAACTTGGCTGCAGTAGTGGGCAACAATCCGCTTCCGAGAACGGAAATCGTCAAAAAGATGTGGGATTACATCAAGAAAAACGGTCTGCAGGACAAGACCAATAAACGCATGATCAACTCTGATGCAAAGTTAGCTGCCATTTTTGAAGGCAAAAAACAAATCAGCATGTTTGACATGAGCAAATATATTTCCAAAAACGTGAAATAAGTTTTTGCAAGTGACTAAAAACCCCGCTGGCTTTTCTGTCAGCGGGGTTTTTTTAGTTAAACAAGTAATAAGTGGTGGTGTCTGTATTGTTAGAATGTTCCATTGGAGTGGCTCCTAACGATTTACAGGTTTGGTGCCCGAGTGGTGTAGCAATACATCTTCTTTGCCCTTGGGGCCATTTAGTTGTAGGCCATACCCATTCTAAAAATAGGCCATTTCCTACATTATACTCTACGTAGACTTTTGTTAGGAAGCTTACGTTGAAGGCAGTAATGTCTAACGCGTCCATATCATCAGAATAATCTCCGTTAGCTAGTTTATAAATGATTTCTGCTTTCATTAGCGCGTCTAATTGGACTATGCCTTCTGTCGCACGCGCTTTTAATACGGCTACCCGGTATTGCGGCAGCGCAATGGCGGCCAGTATGCCGATAATAAGCACCACGACTAATAGTTCAATAAGCGTAAAAGCGCGGACCGTAAAAGCGCGGACATATTGCCACCCCCGAGGGTTGGTATCGGGGGTCTCATCCGCTTTTTTTAAGGTTGAGATTCCCGATAAAGACACTCGGGAATGACTCTTATTTATATTTTTGAGTACCTTACAGGACACCCCAGGCTCCCGCCTGGGGTGTCCTGTAAGGTACTCATGAACAAAAATCACACAAGACATTTTCTCTTCCCCTGGCTCTGTATCACGGTGGTAATGCTGCTAGCTAGCGGGTGCGGTTATCATGTCGTCAAAAAAGACCCGCTTTCTCTGTGGAATAAACAAGCCCCCGCCAAAGAAGCACTCGTGGAATATGTGGCGTCCGTGACGGACCCAAAATCGCCCGATTTTATCCCGGTAGAGGAGCGCGTGGCGGTATTTGATTTAGACGGAACGCTTATTTTGGAAACCGACCCGACGTATTTTGATTGGTTCTTGTTTGAACACCGAGTGCTGGACGACGCCAACTATCACGCCACGCCTAAACAAATTGCGGCGGCGCGTGCCTCGCGCGAGAAAGGCATTTTCCCGCCGTTAAGCCCCGAGCGGGAAAAAATGGTCTCGGAAGTATATAAAGGCCTTACCTTATCTGAATTTTACGCTTTTGTGCGTGACTTTATGCAAGAGGATCAGCCCGGTTTTACGGGTATGAAGCGCGGCGATATTTTCTACAAACCTATGCTGGAAGTAGTGGCATTTTTAGTCAAAAACCAATTCTCCGTGTATATTTCCAGCGGCAACGACCGCCTGACTATACGCCCGCTGATTGAGGAAAATCTGCCGTATATTCCCATGCACCAGGTCATTGGATCAGACAGTACCATTGTGGCCAGCAGGCAAGGTAATGCCGACGGCCTGGCCTATACTTTTCAGAAAGGGGACGAGCTGGTATTAGGCGGCAAAAACCTCATCAAAAATTTGCAAATGAATAAGGTGGCTACCTTGCAGCAGGAAATCGGTGTGCAGCCGGTGCTTGCATTTGGCAACAGCTCCACCGACGCCAGCATGATTAACTACACCATTTATAATAATAAGCATAAGGCCCTGGGTTTTATGCTTTGCTGTGATGACCTGGAGCGCGAGTACGGCAACCTGGAAAAAGCAGAAAAAATGCGTGCCGAAAGTGCCAAGTACGGCTGGATCCCGGTCTCTATGAAAAACGACTGGAAAACAATATACGGCGACCATATCAAACGGAAATAAAAAACCCCGGGTAAGCACCCGGGGTTTTGCTGATGTTTTGTTTACTCTACATCAAAGTTAAAGTATGTATCTTTGTAAGGCTCATCTTTGAGTGTGAAGTGCCACCACTCCGAATCAATCCCCACAAAGCCCGCCTTCATCATAGCATCATGCAAGATAGCGCGGTTCTTTTTCTGCTTTTTGGTCAGCTTTTTATAATCCGGATGGGAGATTTCGCTAAACAAATCAAATGTACCTCCCATATCCACCATGGAGCCGTCCTGTTTGATAATGGTTAAATCCACCGTACTGCCGCGGGTATGGCCGGATTTAGCCATAATGTATTGGCCAGCCAGCAGCTGGTCCTTGCGGAGCTTGGGGTAAAAGCTTTTATTGCCCGGATCATTGGGATTATTAATCCACTCCACAAAATCATCCACTGCTTTTTGGGGGCGGTATGAATCCCAAATAAGCAAGCGGTAACCTTGCGCGCGCAAATCAGCCGCGGCCTTGGCAAGGGCTTGCAACGCTTCTTTGGTCATATAAGCCACCGGGGCTTTGTAGCCTCTTATTTTATGGCCCGTAAAGTTGTAGTCAGAATAGTAACGTATATCAAATGCCGCATCATCAATTACGTTGTAGATTTTATCAAAATCACTTTTGTCGTAAGAGATAGTGTCGGCACTGGCTAAAGGGAACAGTCCCAGTACAAGTACAACAAACGCAACGAGTTTTTTCATCATATCCTCCGTAAATAACTGCGCATAATATGCTATAAAATTATATACTGAAAGGAAAAGATAGCCATATTCTAAAAGGAGCCTATATGAAACGTATTTTTGCAGTATTGGCAGCGCTGCTGCTGGGAGCGGGGGGACTAACCCACGCCCAGACCAGCCAGGACATTATTTTGCAAGGCGACCATGGCAAACTGTCGGCGGTCTTGCAGGCTCCGGCCGGCAAAACGAGCTATCCGCTCGTGCTTATTTTCCATGGATTTAATGCTAGTAAAGAAATGTATTTACTGACGGAACTGGCGCAGCAATTGCAAGCAAAAGGCATCGGCGTGCTGCTGTTTGATTTTAACGGACACGGCAAAAGCGAAGGCTCTTTTTTAGACATGACAATCCCCAATGAACTAGAGGACGCGCGTTGTGTATATGCCTATGCCAGTAAGCTGCCGCAAGTGACTTCTATATCGGCAGTTGGTCACTCGCAAGGCAGTTTAATTGCGGCGCTGCTGGCAGGTGAATTGGGAGCAGATAAAATTAAAACGATTGTGCTTATGGCTCCGGCTACCGAGTTAAAAGAAGATACCGCTAAAGGCGATTTATTTGGCGTTACGTATGACCCGCAGCATATCCCGCCGTATATTACGCTGCCGACGGGATTAAAGGTGGGATGCGCGTTTTTGGAAACGACGCCGCATATTGATATTGACTCGGCTGCCGCGCAATATACAGGTCCTGTGCTGATTGTGCACAGCAAAGATGACCAGCTTGTCCCATACCGCTATGGCAAAGCATTAAGCAAGCAATATGCGCATTCAAAATTGAAAACGCTGCACGGATTTGACCATAATTTTACGCAAAACACACCAAAAGTAGATAAAATAGTGACTGACTACTTGGTCAAAAAATTACTAAAAGAGAGGAAAAAATAATGGCTACCTTACGCACAAATATTTTAGGTATTGAGTTTGAAAATCCTTTGTTGCTGGCTTCGGCTCCTCCGACGGCATTAATTGAAAGTATAGACGCCGCTTTTGAAATGGGCTGGGGCGGCGCGGTGTTAAAAACGATCACGCCGGACGATTTGGCTATGGACCAGGTCAGCTTGCGCTATGCGGCACTGCGTGACCAAAAGCGCGTGATCGGCTTTCAAAATATTGAACTGTTAAGCCTTCACACAATTCAGTATTGGCTCGATGGTATCCGCTATTTAAAAAAGAAACATCCTACTAAAGTGGTGATTGCCAGCATCATGGCGCCGGTAGATAAAAATGCCTGGCAAGATGTGGTCAAAAAAATTAACCAAACGCCGGCGGATGCTTTTGAGCTCAATTTCTCTTGTCCGCACGGTATGCCCGAAAAGGGGATAGGTATGGCGATTGGCACGCATGCGGAAGTGTCTGCGCAAATTACACGTTGGGTCAAAGAAGTAGCCGAAAAGCCTGTTTTTGTAAAGCTTACCCCCAATGTGACGGACATTAAGGAAATTACCCAGGCGGTGCAGGACGCGAAGGCAGACGGCTTTGCTGCTATTAACACGGTGCAAGGGTTTATGGGGCTGGATTTGAACACCTTGCGCCCATTACTTGACGTGAATGGGAAAACGGCTTTTGGCGGCTGCTCGGGCACTATGGTAAAGCCCATTGGCTTGCGCTGCGTGGCGCAAATCCGCCAGGCCAGTTCGCTGCCTATTTTGGGTATGGGCGGTATTTCTTCGTGGGAAGATGTGGTGCAGTATACAGCCGTCGGGTCTGATGCGGTGCAAGTGTGTACGGAAGTGATGCTAAACGGCTATAAAGTAATCGGCCCGATACTCAAAGGCTTGCAAAATTATCTGGAAGAAAAAGGATTTAATAGCTTGCAGGATTTGAAAAATAAGGCGATAGAAACCTTATGTGCTTACGGGGCATTGTCCAAGAAACCGCTGACGTATCCGCATATTAATCAAGAGGTATGTGTGCGGTGCGGAAAATGCGTGATGGTCTGCCGTGAATCGGAACATCAAGCCTTATCCTTGCAAGACAGCGGTTGCCAGGTGGATAAGACGCGCTGCGTGGGCTGCGGCTTATGCCGGATCGTCTGCCCGACCGGGGCTATCACACGGGAAAATGCTGCTGATTAAGTATGGAAATATAGTTTATTAAGCGGTATTTGGCTGACTTTATGATACAAAAGGCACTTCTGCGGAAGTGCCTTTTGCATTTGCTGCTGCAAATATCTGTTTGTTTTTATATAAGAGCTATTGAAACACTTTTATCAGGTTTTGCTTGTGCGTGTAGCCGGATAAATCATTTTGGCGCACCGGATACCATTTGCCCTTAACAAATAGGGCTATGAATAATTTTTTCATTTTTTCTGTTTTTCTTTTTGTAAACTTTCTTTCCACTTTTGATATTCTTTGACGGCTTTGTCAGCTTGTTTTTGAGTTAGTTTTTTCCTAACGACAAGTTGATTAGTGATTTGGTCTTTATGTTCTCCATCATAAAACTGTTTAGCATAAATGATCCAATCCGTCCCCGGAATGCCCCTGGGATTATGAGGATATGTGTGATCTATAGTAGACGCATATATTCCACGGGTGCGATTTTTTAAATCGCAAAAGAAAATACCCATTTTCCATTTTGGTTTTCCATCTTGTTTGTAAAATTCTGCCCCGTCGTAGTAAAGTATATTGTCATCACAATAAGAAAAATATTTTTCGGTCAAATGATCAATATCAACAGGACATTCTTCTAACGTGAACGGATATTCGGTACCATGATCAATCCAGGTTACTTGATAATAGGAGGAGGATTCTTCGCCTGGTGTTGAGGGGATAATTTGTTCAGTAAATTTAACGGATTTATTTTCTCCGCAAGAGATAGAATGGTTTTCTCCATCGTTTGGATGAACTCGAAATTGATCTAGTGTTTGTTTACGAAAATCTCTATATTTTTCACCATCCACCCAAAAATCTATGATTTCCGGTTGGGGTAGCGGTTCTGTGGAAGGAATGTATAAAAAGGGACTTATAAATTCCATGTACAAATGTCCATCAATTGTATAATAACTGATTCCTTCATCATACTCCGTTGCTTCGGCCAATATGTAAGCGCCGTCTCTATCTTTTTTAGGATAATAGAAAGGACGGAAACGGCTATAGACAGGTGCCTTTATCTTTTTATTTTCATCGTATTGGTTCAAAGGCAAGGGGTCCGCGAATAGAGCGGACGGAAATATACTTACAACAAATAGGGCTATGAATAATTTTTTCATAGCCCTATTATAGTATATTTTGTTTTAATTATTTTCTTTTTTTACCTACGTAACGGTAATAATCCATATTTGGCTCATAGTCTTTTGTGAATTGCCAAGATAAAGCTTCTGTTTTATTCTTCAATTAAAATACTTTCACTAGATTTTTTTTATGTATGTAACCGGATAAATCATTTTGGCGCACCGGATACCATTTGCCCTTTTTGTCGTCGGGCCAAGCCCATACATAGGTTTTATCGGCCAGCTGGGCGGTCACTTTTCCGTGGGGTTTCTTGCGCAAACTGACCGGGCCGTCTATGCGGTATAAAGCGGGTCGGCTTGTAATTTCATAATCAAATATATTACCATTGGCTACGAAATCAACAGACATATCCGACTCGGGTGTATAATTTTGACGATTGACGGTATAATATTTCCCACCATAAAATTCTTCTCCGTCAAAACAGCCCACCGATTTCAGAGGACTTTCTACTAATAAATTAAAATTTTCTATAGGTCCCTGCCAATTATTGGCGGTGGTAAGGATATATTCTAAATATCTTTGTGCGTGTAGATGCTCGTTGAAACGGAACTTTGTATCTCCTGGTGGCAATTCGTGCATAAAGGTATCATATCGTTCGCTACTTGTATCAAGACATTTGGAGTAGGGCTGGCCAGTATTTGAACTTAAATTCGTAGGAATGTATTGATGGCGTATAGCAACAGTTTGTTTGGCCGGAAAAGTTTGCTCCCAAAAATACATAACTTGCTTTTTCCAATAAATATCATTAGCCATGGTCCAGGCCTGGAATTCTCCTTTATCCCAATCCACCAACCAATCCCATTCAACAATTTTTTTATCTTGTAATACTTGACGAATGTAGTTAGGTAACATTCCAATACGCCTGTCTAATTCTTGATCGGTAATCACTTCATCTGGGAAGCGGAAAAAAATAGAAACATATTCTGAGATATCCCTATCGTTTTGTTTGATTACCCAATGTGCTTGATAGTCTTTATATTCGCCGTTAACCCATAATATAAAATCATATGTATGGGGGTTTTTCCCCCCCGAAGAAGGAAAGACTTCTACGGCTTGCATTTCCGGGAAGGGAAAAAATACTTGAGTTGTAATATCTTTATCCGTTGTATTTTCAAAAAGATAGCTTACTTCTATTTGTTCTGGACGAATGTATAAGGCTTCTACCTGCATTTTGATGCCGTCTTGTTTTTCAAACACGACTCCGCCGGTGGGTAATACGATTCCGGCAGCATCATTAGCGTAAACGGATAACCCCAAAAACATTAGATAACAAACGCATAAAAACTTTTTAAGCATATTTTTCTCCGCAGGCAGCCGGAATATATCCGGCTGCCTGATAACTTTTATATAGGTCTTTTGTATCTATATATTTTATATTTTATATTATTTTTGTCATCAGCGGACCAATGGTAGCTAATGCTTTGGGTTTGTGCCGTTTTCCCATTGACGCTTCCATATACTTCAGGAACTTTTCCTTGCCATTGGGTTGATGTTTGTTCTTTACCCGTTAATATCGCAGCATGTCCGTGGTCTGCCTCTTTTTTTGTAGCAATCACAATATATCCTTCTTTGGCTAATTTAGTTGCCTCTTTATGATCGGGATTACCATTTTTATCTGTAGGCAAATTGGCCCAATCACCAGAGGCATCCATCCCATCTATCATGGCGTTCATATTTACGCCCTTTTGTACATCAATATTCAGTTTGGATAATTCGCGCCCAATGGTGGTATTACAGCGGATTTGAGAACCAATGATATTATGTTGTTTATCTTTACGCGGGGTATTGCGCCATTCTTCGTTTTTCCTATCCCATGCTTCTGTAGATTGCCCGATCGGTTTTTTCCATTGGGTGTGAGCATTTTCGGGCTGTTTTTTAGGATCCGGCATGTTCAGGCGTTCAAAAATATCTTGATCATCTGGATTTTCTTGTTTGTTTTGATTTTCCCAAAGTTTTTTCCGTCTGTCAAAATCAGATGGCTCATCAGGAGCAGCAGGAGTGAAATTTGTATGATTGTTTGTTGCGCTATTTTCACTTTGCTCACTGATTAATTGTTTCCCGTTTCCATTTAACTGCTGCAGAATGTTCTGCTTTTCCTCGGTGTAATCTTTTTTACCATACATTGCCGTGGTAAAATGGTCCTGATGGGCTTGTTGGCGCTCTTGATAATCAATGTCTTTTAAGCGGTTT